>CANRLQ010000063.1 GCA_947631525.1 uncultured Bacilli bacterium
TTTTTGATGATCAAGTAAGAGGAACTTTATCATTACCAGAAAACGATCAAGATTATATTATAATGAAATCTAGTAATAAACTTCCAACTTATCATTTTGCTCATTTTGTAGATGATTATTTAATGCATACAACTCATGTTGTAAGAGGAGAAGAATGGTTATCATCAGTTCCTTTCCATGTTGAATTATTTGCAGCTTTTAATGCTAAGCCACCTAAATATATTCATACCCCTTTAATACTTAAAAAAGATGGTGAGAGTGTTAGAAAAATAAGTAAAAGAAAAGATCCAGAAGCATCTATGAGTTATTATAAAGAAAAAGGTTATCCAATTGAAGCAGTTATCGAATCATTAATGACAATTATCAATTCAAATTATGAACAGTGGCATGATGCTAATCCTGATAAAACATATTTAGATTTTAGCTTCAGTCCTAAGAAAATGTCATCATCTGGTGGAGCTTTATATGATATAGAGAAATTAAATAATATCTCTAAAAACTTTATAAGTAAATTAAAAGCAACTGATTTGTATGATAGATTACTTAATTGGTCAAAGGAATATGATCAAGAATTATATCAATTAATAACAAAATATAAGGATTACACAATTAATATTTTAAATATTGAAAGAGAACAAAAAAAACCTAGAAAAGATTATGAAAATTATTCTAGTATAAAATCACAAATATGGTATATGTATGATGAATTATTTAATGATTTAGAATATGATTTTGTAAATGTAACCGATAAAGATGAAATAAAAAAAATAGTTACAACTTATATTGATAAATATTATGATGAAAACGATGATAAAGATAAATGGTTTGAAAAAATCAAAATGTTAACAGAAGAATTAGGATATTGTTCTGATATGAAAGAATATAGAAATAATCCAGATTCTTATAAAGGTAGTGTAGCTGATGTAAGTACTGTTATTAGAGTTGTTGTAACAACTAGAAGTATGACACCTGATCTATATGAAATATTAAGACTTCTTGGTAAGGAAAGAATTAAAAGTCGTATAGATAAAATTAAATAGAACATTTTGTTCTTTTTCTTATGTATTTACATAAATATATTTAGGAAAAGGAATTATTAAAGAAGGAGGATGTTATGATAAAATTATTTAAAAATTTTACTAAGAAAGATTGGTTTTTAATATTTTTAATTTTTATTTTAATTTTTTCTCAAGTTTGGTTAGAATTAAAAATGCCTGATTATATGTCTCAAATAACTATACTTGTTCAAACTGAAGGAAGTAAAATGAGTGATATTTTAGTCAATGGTGGATATATGTTATTATGTGCCTTTGGTAGCTTAGTTTCATCATTTATTGTTGGTTATTTTATCTCATATATTTCTTCTACTTTTTCACTTAAAGTTAGAAAAAAATTATTCGATAAAGTAGAAAATTTATCAATGTATGAAGTAAAACAATTTTCAACCAATAGTTTAATTACAAGAACAACAAATGATATTACACAAATTGAAATGTTGATAGGTATGGGACTTCAATTATTGATAAAAGCACCTATAACAGCTATTTGGGCTGTTACAAAAATATTAAATAAAAGTTGGCAATGGAGTGCTATTACGGCTATAGCTGTTTTAATACTATTATTTGTAATAGGTCTTTTGACTGTAATAGTTATGCCAAAGTTTAAAATTGTTCAAAAATTAATTGATAAATTAAATGGTGTAACAAGAGAAAATTTAACTGGTATAAGAGTTGTTAGAGCTTTTAATGCTGAAAAATATCAAGAGGATAAATTTGAAGAAGTTAATAAAAAATTAACAAATCAACAATTATTTAATCAAAAAACATTTGCTATTATGTCACCAGTTATGTATTTAGTAATGTATTTTTTAACACTATCAATTTATTTTATAGGTTCATCTTTAATAAAAGATGCTTTAATGGCTGATAAATTAACATTATTTGGTGATATGGTTGTTTTCTCATGTTATGCAATGCAAGTTATAATGTCATTTTTAATGTTGGCTATGATATTCATGATATTACCAAGAGCTCAAGTTTCAGCTAAACGTATTAATGAAGTATTAGATATGCCAATAAGTATAGAAGATGGAATGATAGATATTGATGTTAATGAAATAGGAACAGTTGAATTTAAAAACGTTTCATTTAAGTATCCTGATGCTGAAGAATATCTGATAAAAAATATTTCCTTTAAAGTTAACAAGGGTGAAACTTGTGCCTTTATAGGATCAACAGGTAGTGGTAAATCTACTCTTATAAATTTAGTTCCAAGATTTTATGATGTAACTGAAGGAGAAGTATTAGTTGATGGTGTAAATGTTAAAGATTATAAACAAGAATTTTTACACAATAAAATAGGGTACATTCCTCAAAAAGCGGTTATGTTTAGTGGAACAGTTCATTCAAATGTTGCTTATGGTGATAGTGGTAAAGAAAAGACAATAGAAAAAATAAAAAAGGCAATTGAAGTAGCACAAGGGGAAGATTTTGTTTTAAAAATGGATAAGAAATATGAATCACATATAGCACAAGGTGGAACAAATATATCAGGTGGTCAAAAACAAAGACTTGCTATTGCTAGAGCTATTGCTAGAGATCCAGAAATATATATATTTGATGATTCATTTTCAGCTCTTGATTATAAAACTGATTCACTACTTAGACATGAATTAAAAAAATATACTAAAGATGCTACTAATTTAATTGTTGCCCAAAGAATTGGAACAATTATGAATGCTGATAAAATTATTGTTTTAGATAATGGTGAATGTGTTGGTATGGGAACTCATGAAGAATTGTTAAAAAATTGTGAAGTTTATAAACAAATTGCTTTATCACAACTTTCAAAGGAGGAATTAGAAAATGCATGAAGGTAAAAGGGGTCCAAGAAGAGGACCATCTTTAGAAAAAGCTAAAGATTTTAAAGGATCTATTTTACGTTTATTAGATGAACTACAATCTTTTAAAATATTGATTTTTATTTCTCTAATTCTAGCTGTTTTAGGTGCTGTTCTTTCTATTTTAGCTCCTAATAAATTATCTGATCTAACTGATGAAATATCAAATGGTTTAGTTATAAGAAGTTCTAATTTAGAAGCAATTTCTAATAAGATAACTTCAAATTTAAAAGAAGAAAACATTAATAAAAGCGTAGGAGAAATTTTAAATATTAATGTTAATGAAGAAACAATTATGGAAATTATGTCTTCAAAAAATATTAAAAATAGTGATAAAGAATTATTCCAAAAAACCATTTTAAATGTTAATGATAGAAATAAAATGTTTAATAATTTATTAAAATTACCTGATAATATATTAACATTATTATTAAAAGATTCTACTTATAAAAATGTTAACATTAAATCTAGTGAAAAAATAGAATTTTTAAAAGCTATGAACGATCTAAAAGAACAGAAAATAAATATCCCAAAAAGTATTAGTAAAGTTTTATTCGAAGAAATACAAATTAATAATAAAACTATTAATTCTGAAGACCAAGTAAAATTTTTAGTTATCATGAGTGATGTTAAAAAAGGAGAACAAGTAGAAGAATTATATAAAAGATTAGATAAAATGCCAAATAGTATTAAAAGCTTAGTAGAACCATATATGAATATGTCTAAAATAAAAAGTATATCTTTATTTTTAGTAATACTATATTTATGCAGTGCTTTATTTACATATATTGAATCAATATTAATGACAGATGTTTCCAATAAATTTGCTAAAAAATTGAGAAGTAAAATATCTATCAAAATAAATAAATTACCACTTAAATATTTTGATAGACATCAATCTGGTGATATCTTATCAAGGGTAACAAATGATGTTGATACAATTGCTCAAACAATGAATCATTCTTTAGCAACATTAGTAAGTGCATTAACACTATTTTTTGGTACATTAATTATGATGTTTGTGACAAATTGGGTTATGGCTTTAACAGCAATTTTATCAAGTTTATTAGGTTTTGTTTTCATGTTCACAATATTAGGTAAATCACAAAAATATTTCTTGTCAAGACAAGTAGAGTTAGGAAATCTAAATGGACATATTGAAGAAATTTATTCAGGGCTTAATGTTGTAAAAGCATATAATGGTAAAGCTGAATCTGATAAAAAATTTGATGAATTAAATAAAAAATTATATCATTCAAATCGAAAAAGCCAATTTTTATCTGGTTTAATGATGCCTATGATGGGATTTATAGGAAATTTTGGTTATGTAGCAGTTTGTATTGTAGGGGCTTTACTTACAATGAATAATTATATTAGTTTTGGTGTTATAGTAGCTTTCATATCATATGTAAGGTTATTTACATCACCATTAAATCAAATTGCTCAATCAATGACTTCACTTCAATCAACAGCTGCAGCTAGTGAAAGAGTTTTTGAATTTGTTGATGAACAAGAAATGGATGATCAAAAATCTATTAAGAAAGTATTAAATAGAGAAGAAGTAAAAGGTAAAATTGAATTTGAAAATGTTACATTTAAATACGATGGTAATGATAAACCAACAATAAATAATTTTAGTGCTGTTGCTAAACCTGGGCAAAAAATAGCTATTGTAGGACCAACTGGTGCTGGGAAAACAACTATGGTCAATTTACTTATGAAATTTTATGAAATTAATTCTGGTGACATAAAAATAGATGGAATATCAACTAAGGAGTTATCGAGAGAAAATATCCATAATTTATTCACAATGGTTTTACAAGATACATGGTTATTTAATGGTACTGTAAAAGAAAATATAATTTATAATAGAAGTAATATAACTGATGAACAAATAAAAGAAGTATGTAAAATAGTTGGTTTAGATCATTTTATAAAAACTTTACCAAAAGGTTATAATTCTAATATTTCTGATAATGATAGTATTTCTGCAGGTCAAAGGCAATTGCTTACTATAGCAAGAGGTATGTTAGAAGAAGCACCATTT
This sequence comes from uncultured Bacilli bacterium, assembly GCA_947631525.1. Taxonomy (GTDB): domain Bacteria; phylum Bacillota_I; class Bacilli_A; order RF39; family UBA660; genus OMSK01. The sequence continues at coordinate 4,947 of CANRLQ010000063.1, forward strand.
TTAATCTTAGATGAGGCAACATCTAATGTAGATACAAGAACAGAAGAATTAGTTCAAAAAGCTATGGATAAGCTAACAGAAGGGAAGACTTCATTTATAATTGCGCATCGATTATCGACTATTAAAAATGCTGATTTAATTTTGGTCATGAAAAACGGAAATATAATAGAACAAGGTAACCATGAACAACTTATGAATAAAAAAGGTTTCTATGCTGATTTATATAATTCACAATTTGAAATATAATCATTGAACAATAATTTAAATTGTGTTAGAATAAAAGTGTCATATTAAATGACACTCTATGGTCTGCTGGTGAAAGGGTTAACACGTATGCCTCTCAAGCATATATGTACGGGTTCAAATCCCGTGCAGACTACCAAGTATATTAAATGACATGTCATTTTAAAATAGAAGTAAACAAGGAGGAATTATGGTAGAATTTGAAACTCATTTGGGGAAAGAATATTTAGCGATACCTCATAGAATTCATAAAAAAATTTATAGATATTTAAAACAAAATAGAATAAAAAGAAAAGATAGAAAAATGTTAGAGCAAAAAATATTAGAATATGTAAAATGTTTAGCTGATGACTTTTGTAATTCTTTGGATAAATTAGTTGCTAAACTAAATATAGATTATC
>CANRLQ010000064.1 GCA_947631525.1 uncultured Bacilli bacterium
TTCGTTCGACTTGCATGTCTTAGGCATGCCGCCAGCGTTCATCCTGAGCCAGGATCAAACTCTCCAAAAAAAAATAAATTTCTTTGTTCAAATTAAATTTCCTGACTTATTGAATTGACATTTTTGCTCAGTTTTCAAAGATCATTCTATATAATAATGTTTTCTTTTGCAAGAAACAACATTAATATATCAAATACTTTTCTTTAAGTCAATAGTTTTTTTAAAATTTTAAAATTTTATAGTTTTGTTTACAACATTTTACAATTAAAAAATACTTCTTTCCTTGAAAAGCAACACTAATATATCAAATACTTTTCTTTAAGTCAATAGTTTTTTTTATTTTTTTTAAAATTTTATTTTTTTTACTATTTTTTTACTTAAACTGTACACTAAACAGTTATTTCTAACTATCTACATATATTATATTATTGTTATAATTAATTATTCTTAATTTTTATCTTCTTTATCTAATTGATAATATTTTTTTATTTCTTCATACATTTCATGATAATGATAATTTGATTCTTCATTAAAGATAATTGATCCATTTTTATACAAGTTTATTAATTCATCTAAACCATTTTTAATAGCCTTGTCTAAATCATCTGAATATCCCATTATTTTTTTATGATACTTGTATTCTAATTTATCTAATATTTTATATTCACCAGTTGGGAAAATTCTTAAATCTAAATCATAATCTATATATTTTATTGTTTCTTCCTCTATTATATAAGGAGTTGCTATATTACAATAATAATATATTCCATCTTTTTTTAATTGTGCTATAACATTGAACCATTTGTTTCTAAAAAAATACATTATTGCTGGTTCTTTTGTTCTCCAAGTTATACCTTCAGATCTTGTTACTAATGTTTTTTTATTACCAAATACAATATAATCTTTCTTTATATCAATTACTACAGCTTCTTCCCAACAACGATGAACTTTTCCATCATGTTTATAACATTGTATTTGAAATTTATCTCCTATACAAATATTTTTCATATATTACCTCTTTCATATAAACATTATATACTTTTTAAGTGTAAATTAAAAGTACTAAAAAATAAAACTGTTTTTAACAGTCTTATTTTGATAATATTTCTAAAGCTTTATTAAGTTGATTATCGTTTTCTTTAGTTGGTTCTTTTTTATATTTTTCACTTAGCGATACTTCATAATCTGGTTTAACTCCTACATCATTTATCCAATTACCTTTAGGTGTTAACCATTTTTTTGTTGTTATTTTATACTGTGCACCACTTGATAAATCCATAAGTTCTTGAACAGTACCTTTTCCATAACTATATTCTCCAACTATTTTAGCACCATACTCCTCTTTTAAGGTTGCACTCAACATTTCTGATGCAGATGCTGAATTTTTATTTTGAATCACTACAATTGGATATTTTTTAGTTTCTTTACCTACAGAATAAAATTTTTCTTTTTTAGTTTTTGTTTCAGTTTGATAAATAACATGTTTTGAATCTAAGAATAGAGACATTATTTTTACTGCTGTAGTTAAATGACCTCCTGTATTATCACGAACATCAATAATTAAACTATCAATATCTTCTTTTTCTAATTTTTCTAATTCTTCTTTAAATTGTTGATATGCTACTGTAGAAAATATTTCTATATAAATGTAACCAATTTTTTTATCATTCTTTTTATATATTTCAGAATTAATTGACTTTATTGTAACATTTCCTTTATTAACTTCTATTATTTTTTCTTTTTTATCCCTAACTATTTTAATTTTAAATTTATCTTTTGTCTCATTTTTTATATAATCAGCTATATCACTTGCTTGTTTCCCACTAAATGATTTGTCATCTATTTCTTTTATAATGTCGCCTTCTTTTAAACCTGCCTTCTTGGCTGGTGTTCCATCAAAAACTCTATAAATTAATGTATCACCATTTTCTATAGTTACAACTTCTACACCAATACCATTATATTTACCATTTAATTGAATATTAAATGTATTTGATTCATCTTCTTCGATTAAATATGAATATCCATCGTCTAATGAAGATAACATTCCACTAAAAGCATTATCTAGAAGTTTTTTTGTATCTATCTTTTCATAATAATTATCAATAACATAATTATAGTTTTCAATAAATTCTTGTAAATTTTTATCTTTAACTCCATATGATTTTTTTTGATTGTTTTTACTTATTATAAAACCCATCAATAAACTTACTATACAAGTTACTATTACTAAAAATATGACTTCACTTGTTGTAAAACTATTTTTATTTTTTGTTTTTTCTTTTACATTTATACCTTTTTTTATTCTTTTAACCATGTTATCACCTATTTCATATTAACACATTATTAATTTAATATCAATTAAAAAAAATGAAATTTTATTCTAACTATTTCATTTTCTTTATTTTACTATAATTATTTGCTTCATCTATAAATCTTGTAAATATTTTTTCAGTATTCTTATCATCAAGTAATTCTGGATGCCATTGTAATCCTAATTGAAATTTTTTATTTGGATTTTCTATAGCTTCAATAATATTATCAAAAGAATAAGCACTTACTATATGTATACCTGAATTACTTATATGAAAATTATGTTTACTATTTACCATTATTTGTTCTTCTTTTAATATATTATATAAAAGAGTATTCTTTTTTATTCTTATTTCATGAGCATATTTTTCTTTAGTATGGTGTTTAACATTTGTATCAGCATTTCTTTCATTGATAATATTTTCTTTTTTATAACCAGCCATCATTTGCATACCTGCACATATTCCTATATATGGAACATCTTTTTCAAAAGCATAATCATATATATATCTTTCATATCCATATATTTTTAAGGCACCTGGTTTTATTATTGCATCACACATTTTTAATATTTGGGATAAATCATCTTTTTCACTAGTTGTTAAATTTTTTATTTCTCTTAAACTTTTATTTTGGAAATCTTCTATTTGTGTTGGAAATATACCAATTGGAAGTCCTCCATATTTTGCTATTTTTTCTACAATAGGATTTATAACTTCATAAATTAAATCCTCATCTTTATCCATATAAGGCCATTCAACTATCCCAATCAATGGTTTCATAAAATCATCTCCGTAACTAAATTACGTGATATTTTAGTACAAAAATATTACTATGTCAATAAAAATATAGTTATTCTACATTTTCAGCTAACTCTTTTAATTCATTATATATATCATCTTTTGTATCATAATGCTTTTTTATTTTATGATTTTCTATTTCTAACAATAATGTTCCTTTTACTTTGAAATTATTTTCATCATAAGAATTTTCTTCACTTAAATATCTTTTATTAAGAGCGTTGGTTAAATCAACAGTATATATTTTGTCTTTACCACCTCTTATAGTAGTTATGTAACTATCAAAAATTTCTTGATAAGGATCATTTTTTTCTTGTAACAATACATAATATTTACCATCTTTATTAAACATTGTTCCTATTATTATTTCATCATATTGAATTTCTGTTGCCTCTAAATCATTTTTAAATATATTATCTAAATTATCTTTAGTTAATAAACTAGTTATTAAATAAAATAGTAAGAAAACAACTGTTATTATTCCTATAATTGTTATTAATTTTTTATATTCTGTGCTTTCTGCTGTTTGATTGTTTTTAATTATATTTCTATCTTTCTTTGCCATCTTATCACCCAAAAACATTATATCATATATATTTAAAAATAGATACAAATTTGTATCTATTTTTCAATTGGAATTGTACTAACTGACTTTACAACATCTAATAATTCATCTTCACTTAATGTCTCAGATGTAGCATAATATTCTATACCATTGCTTATCCATGTTATTGAATTATCATCGATAGAACCAATTGTATCAACTAATAATGTAGGTTCTCCATTCATATTAATTGTTTCAAATTGTTTATCAACAGTAACTGTTTGTTCTATAAGGGTAAATGGATTATCTCCTAAGAATGTTAATATTACTCTTTCTCCTTCGTCAAGTGATACTTTATCTTCACTTGCTAAATAAGTGTTTTCTGGCATATACATAGGATATGTAATATCTTCTATTTCCTTTATTGTACTTTCAGCTTCTTTACTACTCATATTCATATCTAATTTAAAGTAATCATCATCAAATTTAGCTTTTAAATCTATTTCATTAAAATTCATTTTTATTTTTACATTTCCATCTTTATCAATGACTTCTACTTTTTCTACCATTGAATTTTTATCAAAATATATTTTTTGTTTTACTAAATTTTTATTATTTGAATAATTTACAGTTGTTGTAACAACATATCCATCTTTTTTCTTTTTTAATTTTTTATTAGAATCATTTTCAATATCACTTACAAGAGTTTGAAGTAAATAACTTTGTGAATTGTTGTATGGCCATTCACTTTGAAATTTAAAACTTTTATTTAAAGATGGTGTTAAGACATATACTCCATCATCATTTTTTAAAATGATTTGTTCATGATCATTAGTTTTATTTTTTAAACTAACTCTAAAATAATCATCATCTTTATATGAAACATCTACATCGTATAAATAACTATCTTCATTATTTATTATTTCCATTTCTCCTGTTAAGTAATAACCTTTTGCTTTATCAACTTTTTTCTTAAAATTTTTAGCTACATCTTTGCTTCCATTAAAACATCCTGTTGTTATTAAGAAACATATCATAACAATTAAAATTAATAATTTTTTTTTCATTTTTTCACCCCATATTTTAAATTCACTTAATTATATGGAGTATTTTTTTTGTTTATGAATAATTTTTAATTTTTGGTTAATTATATAAATAAGTAAGAAAGGAGAATATTATGGAAACATTACAAAAAATTGCTCTTATTTTTACAATTGTAGGAGCTATTAACTGGGGATTAATTGGATTGTTTGATTTCAACTTAGTTGACTATCTTTTTGTCGAATTAATGAATTTATCAGTTATAGCAAAAATTATCTATATAATTGTTGGAATTTGTGGGCTTATTAATATTGGACTTCTTTTTAACCATATAGAATCAAAATAGCATAAAGCTATTTTTTTATTTTTCTAATAAATGTTGCTGTTTTTATATAATTTAAATCATCTACCATTTCATCAAATATTTTATTAATATCTATATATTTATATCTCATCTTAGTTCACCTCAAAACTACAATAACATATCATATTTACTTTTTCTTTAGTTTCGACAAAACTAGAAAAAATTAGAACTTCAAATATATTAATTTTTTTCTTGTAAAATTAATAATTTATATAGTAAATTATTTTTTTTTATAGTATAATTATGTAAGGTGATAATATGAAGTATCCAACAAGTATAACAAAATCAAAAAAAATAGTTTCATATGGTAACCGTGGTATGAGTTTAGAAAATGATATAAATGAAACAAATAATTTTTATTTAGTTAATGATATTGCTGTTATTTATAAAAAACCCACACCTATTACTATTACAAAAGTTGATTTTGCGTCAAGAAAAGACGCAGTTATAAAAGAAGCATATTTTAAAATACCATCAACTACTGATTATAATGGGATATATAAAGGTAAAT
>CANRLQ010000065.1 GCA_947631525.1 uncultured Bacilli bacterium
TGGTGTCCCCTTAGGGGTTCGAACCCTAGACCCACAGATTAAGAGTCTGTTGCTCTACCAACTGAGCTAAGGAGACAAATCAAATACATATTAATTATATCACAATTTTATTAAATTTCAACTATTTTATGATATTTTAATATATTAATTTTAAACAAAAAGAAACCTAAAATTAGGTTTCAATCTATATAAAACGCTAAATGCATTAGCGTGCCGCTATAAACAAGTATATTAAATATACTTGCTAAAAATATAAATCCTACTTTTAATATATCCAACTTAATAATTTATATTCACAATTATTTTAAATATATCATGTATACATATATAATATATTATAATTAATAAAATTTATGTGGGTATTTAAACTAAAAACATCTATTTTTATAAAAAATAATCATTAAATTATTTAAAATTCAGGATTACCTTTTCTAAATTAAAAACATTTCTACATTATAATTAAATTTTTTAGTAATTATGGTAATTTATATCATTTGTTATTATTATGATGTACAGGTTTTTATTTTTAATTTATTATTTTTAATTTTAATCATAATACTTCCATTTTTATCTGTTCTATATATTTGAGAATTACTTAAATTATCCAATACATTAGCATTAGGATGTCCATATCTATTATTTTTTCCAACACTAATCAAACTATATTTTGGATTAATATTATTTATAAATTCTTTACTACTACTTGTATTTGAACCATGATGTCCTACTTTTAATACATCTATATTATCTAAATTATATTTTTCTAATAAATTATTTTCTACTTTTATACCAGCATCACCCATAAATAAAAATTTATAATTATTTAATTTTGTATAAATAACAACTGAATTATCATTTTCATTATCATAATTAGTATTATTCAAAAAATATAATTTATTATTCTCTACATTTATTTTATTAATACAACTATAATAGGAAATTTTCTTTTTATATAAAATTTTAATTAATTCTTTTTCTAAATCATTAAAATTACCACAATTTAGTATTATTTTTTCTACTTTAAAATCATTTACTAAATTGATACTTTCACCCATATGATCATAGTCTCCATGTGTTAAAATTAGATAGTTTAATTTCTTAACACCTATACTTTTTAAATAAGGTATTATTATATTTTTTGCCATATTATAATCTTTATTATATAAACTTTTACCACCTGTATCAATTAATATATTTTTATCTTTTGGCAGCTGAATTAAAATAGAATCTCCTTGTCCAACATCAATCATTGTTATAATAGGATAATTATTTAATTTATTAATATTACTATGTATTAACAATATTAAAATTATTAAAATTAAATATTTGAATTTTTGCCCTTCTATTTTTTTTAAAATAAAAATAATGATTATGTAATAAAATATCATTACTATAATACTTATTTTTTTTAATATTAAGGTGAATGAATTTATATTATAAAATATAATAGATAGCTGTTCTAAAATACTAGTCATTATATTTAAAATAAATGATAAATTAGGAATTAAAAAAACAATAAGGGAAAAAGGAAATATTATTAAAGATATTAACGGTACAAAAATTAAGTTAATAAATGGGCTTAATAAATTAATTTGATAATAACTATTTATACATATAGGTATTGTAATTAAAAAACACATAAGTGATATAACAAAAGTTTTTAATAAATAATTATTACAATTATGTATAGCTTTATTAAAAATAATTAATGTTGCTGTTGTAATAAAACTAAGTAAAAAACCATTATTATAAATATAATATGGATTATATAATAACAATATTTGTAATATAAATATTAAAACATATAATGTTTCTATTTTAAGTTTAAACATTTTATTTAATGATAATAATATAAATAAAAATGATGCTCTTATAATAGAAGGTGTAAAATTAGTTAAAAACATATAAAAGAAAAGAAAAAGAATAATTATTATATTGTTTAATTTTTTATTTTTTATTATTTTATTTAATATCATAATTAATATTGATGAAAATAAAGTTATATGCATACCTGATATTGCAAATAGATGACTTATACCATTATTTCTATAACTATCTAAAACTTCATCTTCTAATGTAGTTGAATCCCCTAATATAAATACATTTAAATACTTATTATTAATTTTATTAATTCTTTTTATTATTTTATTTTTTAAGGTAAAAGTTATTTTTTTATTATTTTTTACTTTTTCTATCTTTTTTATTTCAAAAATATAATAAATTTTTTTACTTTTTAAATAATTTTTATAATTAAATAAATTAAAATTAGTATTTTTATCTGGTACTTTAAAACTACCTGTTAGTTTTAAATAGTCACCATATTTTATATCAATTGTTTCATTATCTTTTAAATAAAAAATTGCTAATACCTTTTCTTTTCCTTTTAGTTCTATTGTTAATTTATTATTTTTTATTTTATAATCTTGAACATATCCTATTACATTATTTGTATTAATATCATACTTACTTTTATAAATATTATTGTTTACAATATAAAAAGTATTTATTAAAACTATTGTTAAACTAAATAGTAATATAATCTTTAATTTTTTCAAATAATGCTTCTCCAATACCATTTACATTTAAAAGATCTTCAATACTTTTAAAACTACCATTTTCTTCTCTATAACTAATAATAGATTCTGCTTTTGATTTACCTATTCCACTTATTGTTTGTAATTCATCTAAAGTAGCATTATTAATAGATATTTTTTGATTTTGTTGTATTTCTTCTGATTCGGTATTTTTTGATTCACTATCTTTTTCTTTAATAGTTATTTTATCATCTATTTTTTTATTTATACAAGCATCATTCATAGTATCTGGACATTCACACTCTTTTTCTATTTCAATATATTTAGTTTCTTGTCTTTCTTTTTTATATTCTTTTATTTCTGAATTTGTATAAACTATTATTACCATTTCATCAGTTAATTTTTTACTTAAATTTAAAACATTCGTATCAGCATCTTTTTGTAAACCACCTGCTTTGTTAACAGCATCAATTACTCTACAATTTTCTTCTAATTCATAAACACCTGGTTTTTTTACTGCTCCTTTTATATCTACTTTTATCGTTGATTTTATATTTTCTTTTGGTTCTTCTTTAATAGATACAACTTCCTTATTCATTTCTACTTTATTTTCAACCTTTTTTGAATATAAATAACCTATTATTAATAGAATAATTGTTATTAAAGGTATAATTACAGCAAGTATATATTTATAATTTTCTGTTAAAAATTCTTTTAAATCATCTATATGTTCTTTCATGTTTTCTCCTTTCTATATATTACCTTCTACTAATATCTTTTGTTTTTAGCAATGAAAATTCCTTTAAAAAAAAAGATAATTTTTCAATTATCTATAATTTATAAGGATTTATGTCAATATCAATATTTATTTTTTTATTATTATAAATTTGTTTAACATAGTTTAATAAATTTATTATTTCACTTGTATTTTTATATTTAATTATTATTTGGACATTATATATGTTATTCATTTTGGGAATATTACTAATACTTGGACCTAAAACAAACACATTTTTTAAATTTTTATTTTTTATAAATTTTACAATTTTAGTTCCTTCTTCAAAACATTTATCAATATTTTTATCTCTAATTTTAATTAAACATAAATTATAATATGGACTATAATTTAATTTTTTACGTATTGATAATTCTTTTTTATAGAAGTTTTCATAATCATGATTACTAGCATAAACAATACTGTAATGATTTATATTAAATCCTTGAATAATAACTTCTCCTTTTAATTTATCCCTTCCAGCACGCCCCGCTACTTGATTTAAAAGTTGAAATGTTCGTTCGCTACTTCTAAAATCTGGTATATTTAAAGTAGCGTCTCCATTTATAACTCCTACGACTGTAACATTTGGAAAATCTAATCCTTTTGATATCATTTGTGTTCCTATTAAAATATTATATTTTTTTTCACTAAAATCCTTAATTATTTTTTCATGGCTACCTTTTTTAGAAGTTGTATCGATATCCATTCTAATAGTTTTAGCCAATTCAAATTTTTCATTTATTATTTGTTCTAATTTTTCTGTTCCTAAACCAAAGGTATTTATATCTTTAGAATTACAATTTGGGCATTTTAAAATATTACCTAAAGCATAACCACAATAATGACATCTATTGGTATTAGAGGCTTTATGATAAGTAAGAGGAATATCACAATTTGGACATTTTACTGTATACCCACATTCATGACAAGTAGTTATTGTTGTATAACCTCTCCTATTTAAGAGTAAAATAACTTGTTCATCTTTAATTAAAGCATCAGTTATTTTTTTATTTAACAATTCTGATATTATTTTATTACCTTTTTTATATTCATCTTTCATGTCAACAAGACTAACTTTAGGCAAATTATTATTAACTCTCTTTTTCATTGTTAACAATTGGTATATATCTATAGTTGCTCTTGTATAACTTTCAATTGATGGTGTTGCACTTCCTAAAACAATTTTACAATTATTGTATTTTGCCCTCCAAAGACCTATATCTATAGCATTATATTTAGGTGTATTTTCTTGTTTATAAGTTGATGAATGTTCTTCATCTATAATTATTATCCCAATATTGTTTAGTGGCGCAAATATAGCACTTCTAGCTCCTATTACAATAGATACTTCATTTCTATTTATTTTTCTCCATTCATCATAATCTACTATGTAATACAGCAATATCAGAACCAAATCTTTTTTTAAAAACATTTACTAGTTGAGGGGTTAAACTAATTTCTGGAACTAGAACAATTGCTTTTTTTCCTTCATTTACAACTTTTTCAATTATGTTTAGGTATACTTCTGTTTTACCACTTCCTGTTACACCATGTAATAAAAATGGTTTTGAATTATTAGTTTCATTTATTTTTTTTATAACCTCTTCTTGTTCATCAGTTAAAATAGGTCTATAATTTTCTTTTTTTATTTCCTGTTTTAAACGATAATCTTCTTTTTTTATTTCTACAATTATATTATTTTTTATTAATGTTGCTATAGAAGATTTGGATATTTCAGATAATTTATTTTTTTCCTTTATTTCTTCTTTAAGCATTTCAATAATTAATTTTTGTTTCTCATTTTTTACTTTTTTGATAGCTTCTTCATATGATATATTTAATTTTAAATATGTTTTATATTTTTTATTTATATTGATATTATGTTTAGCTTTTAAAGCTGTTGGAAGCATTGTTTGATAAGCTGATATTAAATTACACATTGTTTTTTTACTTATATATTTACCCAATTCAATTAATTCACTATTAAGTATTATTTCTTCATCCACTACATCAATTATATTTTTTAATTCATAATCATAATTATTATCATTTTTTAAATTTAAAACAAAACCTTCTAATTTTTGTTTTCCAAAAGGTACTAATACTCTTGTACCTATTTTTATTTTTTCT
>CANRLQ010000066.1 GCA_947631525.1 uncultured Bacilli bacterium
GGATGGTATAAGAGCTGGAGAATTAGAATCGTTATTTGAAGAAAGAAATGGTTGGCAAGCTGAAAGTGATGCTGCTATAATACTAGCTGGATTAGGTATTGATAATAGTTATTTTGATAAAAAAATGAAAGATTTAAAAGATACTGAAAAAGTAAAAATATTATTAGCTAGAGCTTTATTTGGTAATCCTGACATATTATTATTAGATGAACCAACAAATGGTCTTGATATAAATAGTAAAATTTGGTTAGAAGAATTTTTGATAGAATTTAAAAATACTGTTCTTGTAATATCACATGATCGTCATTTTTTAAATAAAGTATGTACACATATGGTTGATATTGATTACGAAAAAATAACTTTATTTGTAGGTAATTATGATTTTTGGGTTAAATCAAGTGAGTTAATTCAAAAACAAATGCTAGATTCTAATAAAAGAAAAGAAGAAAAAATAAAAGAATTACAAGATTTTATTGCTAGATTTAGCGCTAATGCGTCAAAATCAAAACAGGCAACATCAAGAAAAAAATTACTAGAAAAAATAGTATTAGATGATATAAAACCATCAAGTAGGAAATATCCATACATTAATTTTGAACAAGAGAAAAAATTAGGTAAAGAAGTTATTTCATTAGAAAAAATAAATTATACTGAAAATGGTAAACAAATACTAAACAATTTTAAATTAACATTAAGGAATAATGATAAAATTGCTTTAATAGGAGAAAATGAAATAGCTAAAACAGCATTATTTAAAATACTAAGTGGTGAATTAAAACCTGATAGTGGGACTATTAAAATAGGTTCTAATGTTAAAATTTCTTATTTTCCAAAAAATCATGATTCTTATTTTGAAGAAAAAATCGATATGATTAATTGGTTAAGAAAATATTCTGAAAATGAAGAAGAAAGTTTTATTAGAGGTTTTTTAGGAAGAATGCTATTTTCAAAAGAAGAAACTTTAAAAAATGTAGATGTTTTATCTGGTGGTGAAAAAGTAAGGTGTATGTTGTCTAAGATGATGTTAGAAAAAGGTAATGTTTTATTACTAGATGAACCAACTAACCATTTAGATATTGAATCAATTACATCATTAAATAATGGGCTATCTAAATTTGATGGAGCAATTATTTTTTCTACTTATGATCAAGAATTAATAGAAAGTGTTAGCAATCGATTAATAGAAATAAGAGATGATGGGACTTATTTAGATAAACAAATAAGTTATGAAGAATATTTAGAAAAAAATAGGAATTAAGTGTTTTATTAATTCTTATTTTTTGATATAATAAAAACAGTAGGTGATGATATGTATACTTTATTAGCAGATAATGTGTGTAATGAATCAACTGTTTTAAGGGTAATATATTTAATTAAAAATGTAATTGATGTCATTAAAGTATTAGTACCTGTTATATTAATAGTCTTAGGAATATTGGATATAACTAAAGCAGTAATGGCTTCTGATGAGAGAAAAATGGATGAATATAAACAAAAATTTATAAGAAGAACAATATCAGCTGTTATAATCTTTTTTGTCCCTGCTGTTGTTGATTTTTGCTTTTATAGTATAGATGGCTTAGATTTAAAATATACTGAATGTTGGACAACAGCTACTAGTGAAAACATTTTAAAATTTAAGACAGAGGAAGATACTGCAAGAAATGCTCAAGAGCAAGCAGAAGCAGCAAAAAAAGCTGCAGAAACAGCATTCAATTCATCAAATAATTTAGGTACAACAGGTGGTTCAGGTTCATCAGGTGGTACAGGTTCATCAGGTGGTTCAAGCTCATCAAGTGGTTCAAGTTCATCAGGTAGTTCAAGTTCATCAAATAAAACTAATTCTAAAGATACTAAAAGGGCAGAAGTAGTAAAATATGCATTAAAATTTGTTGGACATCCATATGTTTATGGTGGTACTAAATTATGTACCAATTGGAAAAAAACATCAGGTTGTGGTGTTGATTGTTCTGCTTTTGTTCAAAATGTCTATAAACATTTTAAATATAGTTTACCTAGAGTAGCGGCTGATCAAGCTAATTATAGTAAAGGTAAAAAAATTTTAGCAAGTAATTTTGGAAAAAACTACAAAAATTTAAAACCAGGAGATTTATTATTTTATAAAAATGGTTCAAATGGAACTATTGGGCATGTTACTATTTATGCAGGTAATGGGCAGGTTGTTCATGCAAGTAATTCAAGAACAGGAGTTATTACTTCAAAAATGAATTATAGATATCCTGGTCCTGTATGGGCTGTTAGAATAATCAAATAGGAGAGTAAATATGAAAGAAATTTATGAACAAAATAAAAAATTAATAATAGCTTTGGGCATTATTATTGCTATGGTATGTATATTTTATGTAATAAATATTATTACTGGTGAAAGTAATGTAAATAAATATATTAAAAATAAAAATTATGTTTTTACTATTGAATCTAGTGGTACGTCAAAGTTACCTTTCATAAATATTGATAGTGAAGAAGTAAAAAAAATTAATGAAGAATTAAAAAAAGAATATCATGAAATAATTTTATATTCTAACAGTTATATGAAATATGAATATAATATAAAGGAAGATAATTTGTCTATACTTATTGAAAAAGGTATCAAAAAAGAAGATGATGACTTTTTAGAGATAAAATATGAAACATATAATATATCAGTAAAAGATAAAAAAATAAAAGATTATAATCAGGTATTAAAAGAAAATAACTTGAATATAAATTCTCTTAAAAATGTGATTGAAACAAATTTAAAAGATCAATATGATAAAGAAGTAAATCAAGGTTATGTTGTTTATCAAGAGTGTGATTATAATTGTTTCTTAGAATATAGGGAATATACTTCAGTAGAAAATAACTTAAAAATTTATGTTGACAATGAAAAAGTATATGGATATCTTAATTTAAGAAGTTCTTCATTATATTATTTACCAAATGATTATCCAGAAATTAAAAGAATATTTGAGTTAAATTAATCTTGACTATTAAAAAATTAAGAATAAAATATTATTATAAATGCGATGACTGGTTTGGAACCCAAGAGCAATATGTATAAAAGAGATTCTATTAGAATAAATAAGGTGGAACCGCGGGAATATACTCGTCCTTATATTTGTATTAGAATCTTTTTATTTATAGAAAAGAGGAAAATTATGGAAAAAATGACAATGGAAAAATTAGTAAATATTTGTAAAACTTATGGATTTATATACCAAGGAAGTGAAATATATGGTGGTCTTGCTAATACATGGGATTATGGGCCATTAGGATCTAGACTTAAAAATAATATAAAGGATGCTTGGAGAAAGAGATTTATTGAGCAAAGAAGAAATGCTTATGAAGTAGATGCCGCTATATTAATGCATCCTAGAGTTTGGGAAGCTTCAGGACATGTATCATCATTTTCAGACCCATTGATAGACTGTAAAGAATGTAAAACAAGACATCGTGCTGATAATTTAATCGATGAATTTAATCCTGATGCTCATGCTGATAAAATGACAAGTGAAGAAATGATTGAATATATAAAAAATAATCATATTCCTTGTCCAAATTGTGGAAAAAGCGATTATACAGATATAAGACAATTCAATTTAATGTTTGAAACATATAGAGGTGTTACAGAAGATAAAAAGACTACAATTTATTTAAGACCAGAAAATGCTCAAGGTGAATATGTTAATTATTTAAATGTTTTAAGAAGTATGCGTTGTAAATTACCATTTAGTATAGGTCAAATTGGTAAAGCCTTTAGAAATGAAATAACACCTGGTAATTTTACATTTAGAACAATTGAATTTGAACAAATGGAATATCAAACATTTTGTAAGGAAGGTACTGATTCAGAACTCTATAATTATTTTAAAGAATATGCTAAAAATTTCTTTATAGATTTGGGATTACCAACAGAAAAACTAAGATTTCATGATCATGAGAAATTAGCTCACTATGCTAAAGAAGCATGCGATATTGAATATTTATTTCCATTTGGTTGGGGAGAAATAAATGGTACTCATAATAGAACAAATTATGATTTAACAAGACATCAAGAATATAGTGGAAAATCTCAAGAATATTTAGATCCAGAAACAAATGAAAAATTTATACCATATATAATTGAATCAACAGTTGGTTGTGATAGATGTACTTTAGCTGTTTTATTTGATGCATATGAGGAACAACAATTAGAAAATGATACTAGAGAGGTAATGCACTTTAAACCATGCTTAGCTCCTTATAAACTAGCTGTTTTGCCACTTATTAAAAAATATCATAGTGAAAAAGCTCTAGAAATATATGATATGTTAGCTAAACATTTTCCTGTATCTTATGATGAAGCAGGTACAATTGGTAAAAGATATAGAAGACAAGATATTATGGGTACACCATATGTTGTAACTATAGATGATAATACTTTAAATGAAAATACCGTTACAATAAGAGATAGAGATACAATGGAACAAATTACATTAAATTTAAGTGAAATAGTAAATTATATAAAAGAAAAAATAGAATTTTAAAAAAATTTTAAAATTTCTATTTTCTTTTAAAAAAAACTGTGTTAAAATTAGATATAGTTGAAAGATAGCAAAAGATAGATTAGGAGGAATAGAAGTGGGATTTCTAAAAAATTGGATAAACAAAGATGAAGATGTTTTTGCTGATAACGTAACAGGTGATGAATATTACGATGTAAGTCCAGAAGAAGCATTACAAGAAAACGATGGTAGTAGCAAAATGATTTTGTTAGAACCAAGAGCGTATTCTGAATCTCAACAAATTGCAGATCATTTAAAATTAAGAAATACAGTAGTTGTTAATCTAAAGAGAGTGACAAGTGATCAAGCTAAAAGAATTGTTGATTTTCTAGCGGGTACTATATATGCTATAGGTGGAGATTTACAAAAAATTGGTGGGGGTATATTTTTATGTACACCAAATAATGTAAATATTCAAGGTAAAATAACAGATGAAAAAGATGGAAAAGACATCCATGATAATAATGATATAAATTTAGAGTGGTAATTTTTAATAAAGGGTGATAATATGGATAAATTTAACAGAACCATTCGTGGTTATGATCCAGAACAAGTAAATGCGTTTTTAGATAAACTAATAAATCGTGTTGAAGGTATGGTTAATGATATGGAAGAACAAAATAAGAAAATTGAAAGTCTTTCACAAGTAGAACAAGAAAACCAACGTTTAAAAGAAAAATTGAAACAATATGAAAGAATGGAATCTACTTTAAATAAAACAATTATTATGGCCCAAAAAACAAGTGAACAAGTAAGAATGGCTGCTCATCAAGAAAGTGAAACATTATTAGAAGATGCTAAAAACAATGCTAATAGAATTGTTAATGAAGCATTGCTTCGTGCTGAAAAAA
>CANRLQ010000067.1 GCA_947631525.1 uncultured Bacilli bacterium
GGTGGACTTGGAGAAGAATTTTATAAGTATTGTTTGACTAGTAAATATGCTGACATAATAGGGTTATGGGATACAAATGGTAAATTTTATATGTGTCCAATTATAAGAAATGGTAATGCAATACTTGGAAATGGTATTGATCCTGAATATGCTTCAATTGATCAAAAAGAAGAAATATTAAATGGTTTAATTGAATGTTTCCAAAAAATGATAGATATAAGTAAAGAAGAAGAAAAAATAGATTTTGCTACTTTAACTGATTTAAATGGTTACATTCCAAAAAATACAAAATTTAAAAAGTTTTTTATTAAAGAAAATCCTGTATTAGATAATAGTTTTTATTCTGATTTAACAAAGTCAGAAAAAGATAATATTAGAAACTATGTTGTATGTGGTAATGCAGATTTAATTAAAAGTTATGAACCAAAAATACAATATTATTGTAATCGTAAAAAATCTTTTATATATTCACAAGAACAAATGAAAGATAAAGATATTGTTGAACAAAAAATAAATGAAATAATTTATACAGGTATAGATTTAAAGAATATAACTGAAAAGCAAAAAAATAAGTTAAAAAGAGAGTATAAAAAAATAAAAGTTGAAAATTTCTTATATATAATATGTAATCAAGATTGGTTTATTGGCTTACCAAAAGATAAAAATAATTCTGCAATTGTTAGTGCATGTTTACCATATGATCCTAGAGCTAAACAAGAATATATGAAAGCATTAAATAAAACACTACCAATTTATGAAATAACGACTACTTTAGAAGGTGATGAAAATGAAAGGATATATTGAAAATATTATTGATAATGAATATGGATATATAAAAGGAGAAGATAATAAAACTTATTATTTTACTAAAAAAGATTTTTTAAGCAATTTTGATGTTAAAATAAAAGATAAAGTAGAATTTAAACCAAATATAATTTTTCAAGAAGAAAATAAAGAAATATTAAAAGCTACATTGATTTCAAAAGAAGAAAAAATACCATTTAAAAGAATATTTTTAATTGTACTAGATTCTGTAGGTGTAGGAGCTGCTAAAGATGCTGATAAATTTGATGATGTAGGTACTAATACATTCAAACATGCTGTTGAAAGTGTTGAATTTGATTATCCTAATTTAAAAAAACTAGGAATGTTTAATTTAGCATACAATAAAAATGAAGAAACAAATTCATATTTTACAAAAGGAATAGAAGTAAGTAATGGTAAAGATACTTTGACAGGTCATTTGGAAATGATGGGTGTTATCACTAAAAAACCATTTAAAACATTTATGAATGGATTTCCAAAAGAATTGATTGAAGAACTAGAAAAAAGAAGTGGCAGAAAAATAATAGGTAATAAAGTAGCATCTGGAACAGAAATAATTAAAGAGTTAGGTGATAGACAAATGAAAACAGGAGAGTTAATTGTTTATACATCTGCAGATTCTGTTCTTCAAATTGCTGCTCATGAAGAAATAATACCACTAGAAGAATTATATAAAATTTGTGAAATAGCACGCGAAATAACATTAAAAGATGAGTGGAAAGTTGGTAGAATAATAGCCCGTCCATTTATTGGTAATAATGGTAATTTTGAAAGAACACCAAATAGACATGATTATGCTTTAAATCCTGCACATGAAACTGTTTTAGATATTTTAAAAAATAACAATTATAGTGTTATATCAATTGGTAAAATTGCCGATATATTTAATAATTGTGGTATTACTGAAAGTATTAAAACAAAAGATAATTTAGATGGTATTAATAAAATTATGGATATAGAAAACAAAGATTTTACAGGTTTATGTTTTGCAAATTTAAATGATTTTGATTCAAAATATGGACATAGAAGAAATCCTGTTGGATATGCCAATGCGTTAAAAGAATTTGATAATTATTTACCAGAAATAATAAATAAATTAAATAATGATGATATGTTAATAATAACTGCCGATCATGGTAATGATCCAACTTATAAAGGTACTGATCATACAAGAGAAAATACACCAATTATTTTTTATTCAAAAAGTTTTAAAAATAGTAAACGCTTAGATGATTTTATTTCATTTTCAAAAATTGGTTATACTATATTAGATAATTTTGATATAAAAAATTATAAAGATTATAGTATTTTAAATGAATTAAAATGAATTTTGAAAATATAATTTGGAATAAACAAACATATCAAGAATTTATTAATTATCTTTATAGTTTACAAAATATAAAATATAAAGAATTTCATAAAAAATTAATATTAGATGACAATTTAATAGGAATACCAACACCAAAATTAAAGGAAATTGCTAAAAAAATAACTAAAGGTGATTATAAAGAATTTATAAAATTAAATAATAAAAATTTATATGAAGAAAGATTAATATATGGTCTTATAATTAGTTATTTAAATGATTTTAATGAAGTAATTAACGAATTAAATAAGTTTATACCATATATTAATAATTGGGCAATTAATGATATAGTTTGCTCTAATTTAAAAATTTTTAAAAAAAATCAAACTAAAGGCTTTTCTTTAATAAATCAATATTTAAAAAGCAATAATGGTTGGTCAATTAGATTTGGACTAGTTTTACTTTTAAATTTTTATATAGATGACAAATATATACATAAAATTATTAAAATATGTGATAATATTAAAACTGATGATTATTATGTAATGATGTCTAATGCTTGGCTTCTATCAATTTGTTACATAAAATACCCTGACATTACTTATAAATATTTATGTAAAAAAACATTAGATAAAACAACATTAAATAAAACAATTAGTAAAATTTGTGATTCAAAAAGAGTTGATAATAATTATAAAAAAAGTTTAAAAAATTTAAGAAAACAAATTTAGGAGAGATTATAATGGAAAAGTACAACTTATGTGATTTATATTATGGTGTAGTATATCAATGTGATACTGAAATTAAGAAAAAATATAAAACAATATTACTTAAATTAAATGATAAACATTATTATGATTTTAAATTTAAAACAATTGCTCTTAAAACTAATAATTTAAACATAAAAGATAATATAGTTTGTCATTTAAAAAAAGTATCAAATTTAGAAGAAATACAAATATCAAAAAAAAATATAATGAAAAAAATTAAGACTAGATAAATAGTCTTATTTTGTTTCATTTAAATAATATTTTCATATTATATACTAGGTGATTTAAATGAATGAAAATATTATGGAAATTTTAAATGAATATATGTCTAATTTAAAAGTTTTAAATAATAATTTGTATAATATGCATTTCAATATAGTAGGAACTAGTTTTTTTGGATTGCATAAAAAATTAGAAGACTATTATAATGAAATTGCACAAATGTATGATACTATTGCTGAAAGAATTAAAATGTTAGGTGGTTATCCTGTAACATCACTTAAAAAAATAGAAGATTTATCTAGTATAAAATCAATGCTTAGTCAAGATTACACAGGTAATCAAGTATTGAATGTTTTAGATAATGATTTTAGTTTTTTAGTAGAATATACTAAAGATTTAATTGAATTTTTTAATAAAAATAATGATTATTATACATTAAATATTTTAAATGAAAATTTAATGTTTTTTACAAAAGAACTTTGGATGATTAAAAGTAGTTTAAAATAATCAAAATTCTTCTTTAATTTTAGTAAAATTTATAGTATAATATAACTGAAGAAGGTAAGATATGAAAAAGTTTGTTTATTTATTAATTGTTTTATTTTTAATATTAATAGGTTATTTTACAGTTATTTATATAAAAGAAGAAAATAGTATAACATATAAAAAGAATTTAACTATAAATGTAGGAGAAAACATACCTACTATTTATGATTATGTTGAAGAAGATAAAAAAATAAAAGATGAAAAAATAAAATGGAATAATATCAAAATAGAAGATAATAAAGTTTATTATGCAGGAAATTATAGTGGTACATTTAAATTTAAAAAGAAAAAAATTAATATTAAATTAAAAGTTGTAGATAAAGAAGCACCTATAATAGATGGAGTAAAAGATATAGAAATATATGAAAAAGAGAAAGTTGATTTATTAAAGAATATAAAAGCAAATGATAATAGTCATGACAAACTCAAAATAGAAATAGAAGGTAAATATAATTTAGATAAAAAAGGTGAATATTCTTTAAAATATGTAGTTAGTGATTCAAGTAATAATACAACTAAAAAAGAATTTAAATTAAAAGTAAAAGAAAAAAAAGTTGAAAAAAAAGATACAACTAACCAAAATAATACAAATAATATTTTAACTAAATCAACAAAAGGATATACAATTGAAGTTAAAAATGGTATTTATTATGTAGGAGGAGTGTTAATAGCAAATAAAACTTATTCTTTACCTAGTAATTATAACCCAGGAGGATTGTTATCTGTTTTTATGAATAATTATAACAAAATGAAAAATGAATCTTCAAAAGCTGGAATTAATTTAAAAATAATAAGTGGATTTAGATCATATAACACACAAAAAACACTTTATAATAATTATGTCGCTAGAGATGGAAAAACAGCTGCTGATAGATATTCAGCTAGAGCAGGGCATTCTGAACATCAAACAGGTTTAGCTGCTGATATAAATAGTTTAGAGCAAAGTTTTGTTAATACAAAAGAAGGAAAATGGCTAAATGAAAACTGCTATAAATATGGATTTATAATTAGATATCCAAAAGGTAAAGAAAATATAACAGGTTATATGTACGAACCATGGCATATTAGATATGTAGGAGTAGATATAGCTACTAAACTTTATAACAACGGTAATTGGATTACATTAGAAGAATATCTTGGTATTGATAGCAAATATAGATGAAAATAATTCATCTTTTTTTTAAATTAATTTATATTATTTCATATAATTAATTGGTGATACTATGAATTCTACTTTTATGTCTTTTCTTTTAACTACTTTAGCAGGTTTATCAACACTAATAGGTAGTATTGTTATATTTTTAAATAAAACTAAATCAAAAAATATAATTATTTCATCTTTAGCATTTGCTGCTGCTGTAATGATATTGGTATCAATTACTGATTTAATACCTGAATCAGTTAATATGTTATCGCATTTTAAATTAATTCCTTTAATTTTAATTATTTTAATAGGTTTGAATATTGGTATAATATTATCTTTTTATATCGAAAAATATATCCCAACCAAAAATAATAATACTAATTTAGGTATTCATTTTGAAGATAAAAAAATAGCTTATAAAAGTTTAGAAACAAGGTGTAATCCAAGATTTTTAAATGAATTCCATAGATATTTACAATTG
>CANRLQ010000068.1 GCA_947631525.1 uncultured Bacilli bacterium
CACTCATCAATTAGTCTTGGTTTTTCTCCTTCTAAAACAATACTTGGTGACATTTTAGCAAGTTCAACATTATTTGACTGTTCTCCAGTAGTTTTATGCAAAAGAATTTCACTTTTAGAATGATATCTTCCAGCCCATGTCTTTCCGCAATATTTTGGACCTTCAATACTAATTGCTCCAAACAATTTTAAATAATGCTCTATTTTATCATCAGCTATTCTCTTTTTATAATTTTCTATTTTCATAGATAATCACCTCTTAAATTTTTATGTGTTTATAAATATATTCTAATCCATTCCGTGATATTTGTCAATTTTAATCCGCGATATTTTATCTTTTTATTCCGTGATATTTTGATATTTTATTTAATTATCTTGATTATATTTACACTACAAAAGCCTTAATTTAACAATAAAATTTATCAAATTTGGTTAATATAGAAAATCTACAATTATCTTTTGATTTTTTTCAATTTATACTTATATTTTCAATTACATCAATATTGTTTTCAATAATATTATTGCTATACTAAATTTTAATATTTTTAGCATTATCATCAGTACTATTAATTTTTTTAAAAGCATTGAAGAATTATATAATAAAAAGATGTGTATACATTTTATACTGATTAACTATACTAATAATATAAAACACGTTCATTAAAATAGGTTTCAAAATTAAATTATGTTTAATTTCGATTTTTAAAAGAATTGTATAAAATATTTTAAAGAGTAAAAAAAATATCACAAACATTTTTCAATGTTTGTGATGTTTTTATTTATTAACAATCTCTGTTTTAGTTCCTTTTTTTATATGATATTCCTTTTTATATTTTTGGCAAAAACTTATTACTTTGTCTGATAAATTGTTGTAAAACTCTTTGTTATTTGGATATGATGTAGACAATTTATTATAATTCAATCTTCCAAAAATAATTTTGTCAACAAATTGAATTGATTTTAAAATATCATCAAAATTCTGCTCTATTATATTTGGAGTTGGATATGGTTCTATACTGACCCATGTTTTAAATCCTACATCATGAAATTTTTTTAATGCTTTTATTCTTTCTTTATATGGTGCTGAACCTGGCTCATTCTTCTCTCTATACTTTTCATCTAAAGATATTAGAGTAATGCCAAAACTATTATTTTTATTTGTATCCTTTAGTTTATTATACGGTAATATTCCTTTTGTAAGAGCTGTACATACAATTCCATTATTATTTAATTTCTTTATTATTTTAACAGATTGATCTATAATATCCTCATATTCATACATAAAAGGATCTGTTGTAAAACATAAATGAACACTTTTTATCTTATTTTTATATTTTGGAATTTCCTTATCTAATATTTCATCTACATTTGTAACCAGTTTTGGTTTTATCCATTCTTCATAAGATTTTGTAACCCCAAATCTCTTTTTCATTAGGTACGCATAACAAGGATATTTGCAACCATGTGAACATCCTTCAACATGATTTAAAGTATAATCACCATATTCAACACCGGTCTTATATAATAATGATTTTCTGGTAATGAACTCCTCACATTTCTTCATACTAATATCCTCCTTTGTAATCTAAATAAATTTAACATATGCATCATCTGGAAAAGTATTTCTTTTTACAAGTACTTCGGTTCTTCTATAAACTTTTTCTATCTTACCTTCTAAATTTAATTTTTTCAATGCCGCTTTTGTATATTTACTTGGAATAGTAGGGTGCTCTTTTACAATATTAATTAAATTATTTATTTGTATTGTTTTACCTTTTTCCAATTCATATATATATTCAGATAATTCCTTACTTTTGTCAATTTTTTCTTCAAAACCTTCTAATCTTACTTGTTCTTCTTCAATATCCGTTAATGGAATATATTCCAATCCATTAGTATTTGATATTTTATCAAAAATTTCTTTCATAGTATCAAATCCATTTGAATTTTTTGTAACAAATATCATAGACATTTTTAACTGTCCTCTTTCTCCACGAATATCAAAATCTAAAGTATATTTAGCACCACATTTTTCCAAATTATCCTTATATGTTCCTTTTATTATCTGTTTTCTTTCTTCACTAGATGCTTTCTCCAATTTTTTTGTTATAAAAGACATATCTTTTACTCCAAATAATTTTCCCATCTTTTTCTGAACAGATTCAACTGCTATAAATCTATTTATCTCTTCATACATAAAATTAATTAATAATTCGACATTTGAATATTTAGATAAAATTTTTTTATTTAATTCGAATGGTAAATCAAATCCAAATGGATCCATAAAGAAAACTGTAGGTATAATATTCTCTACGGAATCTGTTAAATCTTTTAAAAATGTTTCATGCGTTCCATTTTCCACCGCAATAAACAACGTAGGATACTTCTCACAATTACTTAATTCTCCATCTTTTAGTTTTTCACCTATCACACTTTCGATGCTTTTCTTCAATTGTAGATAATTCTTTTTATCTTTCTCTATAAATGTTAATAAAATTTTATTAATTTTAAAATTTTTCTCTTCTGCTTGTTTTATAAATTTAATAGCAGTATTTATCAATATAATTGGAGAGCCTTCACTTCCATCTGAATAGATTCCAGCACCAGCAAAAGTATCAATAACGCAGCAACTATTTGATCCATATTTATTTAAAACTACTTTTCTCATCCATGGAATTACATATTCTCTTAATATATCTAACTTAACCTTAGTATGTTTAGCTTGCTCTTTCTCAAAAAAAACATCTTTTATATTATTTTTCAATTTATCACTTCCTATAATATTATAATAAATATTTTTATAAAATATTTAATTATATATATCAAAAAAAACAGTTTTTGTCAAGAATTTTTGTTCGTATTACTTTGGGAATATATCTTGTGATGGCATGCAATTGATTGATGGTTGTATAAATTCATAAAAAAGCCTTATTGGGCTTTTTTTCCACTTGTAGCTATTGTATATGTTAAAAATATTAATATTATCTGATACAATATTATATTTACCGCACAATTAATGATATTAGGTATTTTATAACAAGTAAAGCCAAATATTGCACCAATTGCCAAACACACTATACCACTCATTATATTATTAAGTGTAAATCTTTTTCCTTTATTTTTATCTAATGAAAATGGCATAATTATTCCTAAAAAGATAAATAACCAAGCCCCCGAAATAAATTTGGCTATATTTCTTCTTGTGTTCGTTTCTTTTTGAAAAATATTGCTTATATAATTGTTACTTTGAGAATTCATATCATTTAATATACTATTGTATTCTTCTTCAATTCTTGAATCCTTTTTTATATCTTCATAATTAATGCTTACTACTTTTTGTATTATTTCAATTCTTTTATTTGTTCTATTATAATATAAAAAATTAGCATCAATTATCGGATAAAATATAATCGCTAAAATAATTAAAATAATAAAAATCCATGCAATTAATTTAAATCCCTTTTTTTCATTAATTAGTTTTTGAAATACCGTATTTAGTACATCTTTCATTGTATTCCTCCTTAAATTTATTTTTATCAAATTCACTGTATCTTTCTCTGCATATTTTTACTATTCTGTAGCATTCTCCAAAGAGCTCTACAAAATATCATTTTATTTTTATTACACACTTTTATATTTTTAACCCGTGATATTTTCCATTTTTAATCCGTGACTTTTTTAATTTTCATTACGCGATTTTGTATTATATTAAATTTAAAAAATAATATGTCTAATATGTCAATGTTAAAAAAATTTCCTTCAAAAAGCTATATTTTTATTAAAATATACTTTCAAATTTTAATAGAACTATATCTTTGTATAACAAAGCAAATTGTGAATTAACTTGTTTATAATCATGATAATGTTTCATATACCATTTCTCTTTCAATTGGTAATTCTAAATTTCACTATGAAAAATCTCTTATTCTAGAATATATTCCTCTTTTACAATATTCATATATTTTTCTTCATCTAAAATTTAGCAGAAATTCAACATGCTGATTCATCAAGTCTCTATAGTTAATTACTTGAAATGGATTTACAGTTGCTATAAAAAAATTATTTTCTTTATCTGATTTATTAATTATTTCTATTAATTTTTTCAAATTTATTTTTCCAGTATTATTTAAATTTAGTATCTTTCCATCAATATATTTAACAGAATTATTAGATAAAAAGCTTAGATATTTAGCAATAATAGACACAATAATATCTGAAATTTGTATTTCTAAATATTCTTTTGAATCAACAAATTTATAGTTTTTCAATAAATTACCATCTTTTAAAACCATCAAATTATCTGTCATTGCTTTTTCATCTTTATCTTCTTTATCAAAAATATGTTTAGAATTTTGAAATATTATACATCTTTGTTGTCTATTTCCATAATATCCTTCTACAATAGTTTTATCCTCATTATTTTTCAAGAAAACAAGTTCTCTGCTTTTTCGTTTATCTTTTAGTAATTGCCTTAACATTTCTAAAAAAAATTTTTTTTCATCATCAAATCTTTGCATATTAAGATTAATTAATGATATTATTCCATTGCAAAATAATTCTACATTATTTTCATTGATATTAGGATAGTTAGTTCTATTGCATAAATCTATAAAATAGTTCATATTTATTTTTAGTAATAAATATAGTTCATTTTTCATAAAATCTACCATATCTTTTGGAAAATTTTCGACAATAGAATCATCTACCAATGAATCAACTACATCAATCACTGTAAAAAAGAAGTTATCCATATCTAAATAATGAATAAATGCATTTTTTACTATCCAATCTAATACAATTGTCAAATTTTTATTACTAATACATTCTTCAAACTTATTTTTACCTCTAAAAAACATTCTAGATTTTATTTCTTGACTAGGCTGAATTTTCATATCATCTAAAATTGATGCTATATTTATTGAGCATTCTTTATTAATACAAAGTCCTCCCAAAATATAATTTTCTTTCAATATATTTTCATTATTAAAACCTCTCTCTGTTATTCTAACCTTTCTATAATTATTAGTTTCATCATAATAAAAAATATAACTTTTATCATTTTCACTATATCCATATAATTCTTTAATTTTTTTCTTAAATTCTTCTACTTCTATCATAAATTCTCCTTTTTTTATTGTATAACTTTTACTTTACAATTTCGTTCAAATCTTATCTTTTATTATTAAAAAAGCAAAATAGTTCTGTAATATATAATTACTATTATTTTGCTTTTCTTTTGT
>CANRLQ010000069.1 GCA_947631525.1 uncultured Bacilli bacterium
ATTTTATAGAACCACATAAAGTGATTATTTTATGTCCATTAATTGGCATTAATATTACTCCTTTCCATTCAATGATACCATGTTTAAATATAATTAGCAATAGCATTGAATGTTTTTTATTATTTATATTATTTAAGTAATTATCTCTTAAACAAATAAGTTGATATCACTGCCATAGCAAACATAATGATTACTGCAACAACAACTTCAAAAATGGTATATTCATCATCTAACCATTGATCTATAAAATTCTTTTTTTCTACTTTAGTTTTAGAAACATCTTCCTTATCTTCTTTTACAGTAATATCTTTATCTTTATAAGATTTTTCTTCTACTTTTTCTGATGCTATTTCATCATTTTCTTTATTTTCATTTGTTGTTTTATTTTCATTTGTTGATAAAGTTTTTGATAATTTATTATTTTCTTCATTATTATTTTGTTTTGTTGAATTATTAGAAGATATTTTTTTACCTTCATTTTTCTGTTTATCTTTTTCTAATTTTTTATCATTTGTTTCTTCTTTATTTTTTTCTGAATCATTTGAGGTAACATCTTTAACCATTTTAATAGTTAATTTATAAACAGATTTATTTAAATCAGAATCCATAACAGAATAAGTTACTTCATATGTTCCTACTTTATGAATATCTAAATTTGAGTTAATTGTTGTACTATCATTATCAATGATAATATCTCCATCTTCATTATCAGTAGCACTAATTAATGAATATAAATTAATATTTGTTCCTACCTTATATTGTGATTGTCCTTTATAAGTAATAACAGGTGAACCACCTTTTTTAATTTTTTCAATAAAATCGTTATAATCTTGTTGATCTATTTCTTTTAACATACTATGTAAATTAATAATTCGAGCTTTTTCTTTAAAATTAATAAATCTATTTTTTATTTCTTTTTCTGTTACTTTCTCTTTATAAGAATTAATTTGATTAATTATATATTTCTTTAAGGTAGTATAAGCTAAAGATGTTGCTGTATCTTTATCCATACCTTCCATACGAATTCCATCATCCATTACAATATATCTTGTTGTTTCACTAGTAGGTGTATATTCTTGTACAATTTCATTTAATAATGTACTATTCCACTTTACTCTACTATCATATCTAGAATGTGTAATTTCTATAATATAACCTGGTTTTAAATCTACTTCATAAGCATCTTGATTGAAATTAAAGTATCTACCATTAGGATCTTCTGGTATGAAGTTTCCTTTATTATCGTATCCCTTTTTTTCTTCTAAAAGTACATTTTCATCTTGATCCATAATTTTAATTATGGCATTTTGGATTCCATTAAAATCAGCTCCACCAAATTCTACTTTAGCTTTTTTGTAATGATCCATAAATGTTAGTTTGCAACCAACAGTTTCATATACTCCTTGTAATATTACAGAAAGGTAGTTAGCAACATCAATATTTTCAAATTTTTCATAATTATAAGTATAATTATTTTGATTTCCCTCTTTTATTAAAATGTTTACTCTATTTTGGTCATATCCATTTAAAATAGGCATTTGTAAATAGTAAGATCCTAAATTAAGTCCTTCTATTTTCATAAAAGAAGAGTTAATCTTTACTGTTTTTACTGTTTTATCTCCTGATTTTATAAGGATTTTTTTACCTTTTAATTTCTCAATATTGTCAATTGATATATTTAAATTTAAATCTCCTGTAATATGATATTTATTATAAATGTCATTCTTAACTAATCCATATTTAATATCAAGATTTTCTCCTTGCATAATATCATCTAAAGATTTTTCAGAAACCATATCCTTTAAAATAGTAAGACTTGGATAATTTTTACTACTAATTGTTTCTTTAACTGAATCTGAAATATCTAAATTCCAAGCCTCCATATAAGGTGTTATATCAACATGATAGATATCAGCAATTGCTAACGAATAAATATCTTGATTTGCATCTTTATTTGTAGGTAGTGTTCCATTATTTAATTTTTCACGATACCAACTAAATATTTTCCCATATGTCGTACCACCTTCAAAATAATCAAATAAATTAATAATCATATAAAGTCTTGTTGAAACATCAGTTGATGTATATTTTTTTCCTTCTAAACGTTCAGAATTTTTCTTTTCTTCTATCTTCTTTAGTTCTCCTAACCAATCTCCTGGATAAAAATATATATTTTTATCAATTTGGATATAATGACCAATTATATTGTTAGCTGTTTCTCCTAAATTCATTTGTCCTTTTCCAAGATTACCTTGATAACCATGAGCAAGTTCGTGAAGTCCTCCCCAATTCATTTGAAAGAAAGAGGACACAGAAGCACTATTTACACCAACATGATTTCCATTATAATAAGCAGCTCCTGCTCCATGAATATTTGCTCTTACTAAATATTTTGTTCTAACATTTTGATCTGTTAATTTAACTGGATTTAAATCTAGACCTACATATTCATCCATTTTATCAACAACTTTTTGATAGTAACTAAGAAATGAATCTAATGTTAAAAAAGCATTACTATAGGCATTATGATTTACCATTTTGTTAATATCAGTAAATGGTACAACTATTGATACTACTTCATTTTCAACAACTGAATAAGTAGCCTTACTGTTTCGCCAATTATCAAAATATTCTTTTTCATTATCTTTATAATGATAGTAATCTAATTTCCAAACATCAACATCATATTCTAGTTCTATTTTAAATACTTTAGAAACATCTCCAGTTTTTAAAACAGTCGTTCTAAAATAAGGAACTGCATCCTCATATGTACCATCATTAAGTTTATTTTGAATTGTAATCCAATTCCCATCATTTTTAATTGTTTGTGAAATTTCTTTAGCTGTATCATTTGTAATAAAATTTACGCTAATATCATTATCAGAAGATAAGATTCTTGCTTTTACGCTAGATTCTTTAGGCATATATATACCAAGAATTTGACGATCTCCATAATTACACCTTGAAAATCCTGCTAAATCCATATTCCATACAGATGGAATTGTATATAATGTTCTTTCAACATTAATTTTTGCATTTGCATCATCTGTTACTATAACAGGAACAGTTAACTTAGTTTCATTATTATGAGAATCTTTTACTTTGTAATTTATTTCATAAGTCCCAACTTGATTAACGTTTACTTCTCCAGTATAAGTAATATCAGTAGTTAAATCACCATCTTCAAAATCTTTAGCAAAAATTCTAAATCTAGTATCTAAAACATCAAAATTATCTATAATTCCTTTTTTAATAGTTATTTTAGTTGCTCCATAAAATATTGGTGCATTATTTACACTCCAATAACTATCTTTATTTTTTTTAGTTGTTTCTACCATTCCTGTTTTATCCGCATCAACATAAAGAAAAGGTATAAACGGATTTAATAAAATCGCAATTGAAAATAAAATATTTACAACTTTTTTCAAAACAAACTCCCCCTTACTTAAAGTATTAATATAATACATAACTTTTTTTAAAAATGCAAGTTTTTTTTGAAAAAATTATAATTTTTATATAATTTATAAAATATATTAACTATATTTATATTATTCTTAATAGTTGCAATAAATTAATATCTATTAAAATATGTACAATTAATTTAATCATACTTTTGAATATTTTATGTTTATATTTCATTTTTACTTTTTTCTTGTCAAAAAATAATATTATTGGATTAGCTATAATAGAAATTATAATTCTGACAAATAAAAAACTTAAAATAAATGTTAGTAATACTGATAATAAATCTTGAAAGATAGTTTTTGCTTGAATATAAAAGGCTGCAATTTGAAAAAATATTTCTATAATCTCGAATAATATACCTAATAAAAAATAATTTCTATATGAAAAATATAAATGTCCTATAATAAAAGGAACATACCAATTTTCATTATGAAGCATAATGTCATAATCTTCATTATATTTTTCTATTTCTTCAATCTTTGGTTCCTTTTTAGGATTTTGAATAAAGTTACCATTTTCCATTAATCCACATTTTAAACAACAACCATTATATATTATCCCACCACAATTTTTGCACTTCATTTTATCACTCTTCTATCTATAGAAATTATAACATAATCAATATAACAAAAAAAACACTTATTAAAAGTGTTAATAACTAAATGGTCGGGAAAACAGGATTTGAACCTGCAACCCCTTGGTCCCAAACCAAGTGCTCTACCAAATTGAGCCATTTCCCGAATATGGTGCGCTCGAAGGGATTCGAACCCCTGACCCTTTGGTTCGTAGCCAAATACTCTATCCAGCTGAGCTACGAGCGCAGCTTACAGTTCGATTCCATCTGACTCGTAAAGTATATCATTATTTTTAAAAAAAATCAATTATTTTTTGAATTTTTTTAATATTTACTTTAATTTTCTATACATTTTCATTAAATATTATGAAAATATACAAAAAATAAGTCCAAAATGGACTTATTTTACATTAATTATACCATATTGTTGATCTTTTCTTTTATAAACAACAGAAACATCATTTGTATCAACATTTTTAAAAACAAAGAAATCATGTCCTAATAGATTCATTTGAAGAATTGCTTCTTCTTCATTCATTGGTTTTGTTTCGATAGTCTTTCTCTTTACAATATTTTCTTCCACTTCTTCATCATCTGCTAATTCAAAATCAACAAATATACTTATATTCTCTTTAATATTTTTATGCATTCTAGTTTTATTCTTTCTTATTTGTCTTTCTAACTTTTCTAAAACTAAATCAATAGCGGCATATAAATCTTTATTAGCATCTTCTGCTCTTAAAATAGCTCCTTTAATTGGAATTGTAACTTCTACTTTTTGATTAACTCCACTTGTTCTAATTAAAACATTTGCTGTAATGTCATTAGAATTTTCAAAATACTTATTTAACTTACCTATTTTTTCCTCAATATAATTCTTAATTGCATCTGTAACTTCAAGCTTACTTCCACGAATATTAAATTTCATCATTATCAGTCCCTTCTATCAACATTATAACATAAAAAAATTACAAAATAACAAAAAACTACTTATACTAAAGTAGTTTTTACAGAGTGTAGACAAACCCCTAGATTTTTTCTAAGGATTTTCTTATGTATAAATTTTTTTACTATAATTTATA
>CANRLQ010000070.1 GCA_947631525.1 uncultured Bacilli bacterium
AATAAAAAAATATTAAATAGAAAGGAATCAATCAATAAGAAATTAATTAATATTTCTATAAGATTGATTATACGTGAGTTTATGAGTAGTGTGGATGAAATATTAGAAAGAAAAGTTAATAATGATATAAATAATACTATAGAGTGTATAAAAAAATGTCATTCTAAATCTATGTATAATAATTTATTATCTTATTTAATAAAATTATACAAATTAGCTAATATATTGGAAATAAAAAATGTAAAAGATGTAGATTATTATTCATTCACATATTATGAATCTGATGATAGAAAAAAAGTAAAAAAACAAAAACAAATTTATTTAAACAACCTAGATTTTAATAAAAATTTTATCAATAATAATCTAAAAATTATTAATAAATATTTTTTTAATAGATACTACTATAATGTATCTAAATTAAAAATAGAAGATATAATAGAAATTATAAGAGATTTTTTAAAGAAATTTGATATAAAATTATTATATATATTTGATAATTTAATTGAAACTCATAGTATAATATACTTAGAAGGAACTAATGAAGAACCAGCTTTAGATAATGATGGATTAATATTTTATGGTTATAATAATTATATATATATTTTAATTGAATCTTATAATAGTATTTTTACAGCAGCAGCAACTATTCATGAATTAGGACATGCATATGATCTTAGTAAAAGTAATTATAATAATTATAATTATTGTAGAGAAGTTTATTCCCATTTTTTAGAATTAGTTTTTATGGATTATCTTGATAAAATAAAAATAGATACAACTGATTTAAGATATGATTATTTTGATACATTAAGAGAATATATAACTGATTTTTCTAAAATTATAGATTCTAACTATCAAAAAAATTCAGAATTTGATAATAATTTTTCAGATATATATTTATCACTTGAATATAATTATGGAATTATTTTAGGTTTAAGTTTTTATGATATGTATATAAATGATTCACAACAAGCTTTAAATAATATAGACAGTTTTATTTTAAATAATGATAAATCTAAATGTGTAATTGATTTATTAAACAATTATGGATTAAATAAAGAAGAAATATCAAAAGGAAAAATATTAGAAAAATATTTAAAAAAATTAAAAGACAATTAGTCTTTTTTTTGATATAATTTTAATAGGTGATAATATGAGTAAAATACAAGTAATGGATACTTTACTTTCAAATAAAATAGCAGCTGGAGAAGTAGTTGAAAGATGTGCTAGTGTCGTAAAAGAATTAGTTGAAAACAGTTGTGATGCTAAAAGTAGTGAAATAAAAATTGAATTAAAAGAAGCAGGTACTTTAGAAATAAAAGTAACAGATAATGGTATCGGAATGGATAGGGATGATGCTATTTTATGTTTTGATCGCCATGCAACAAGCAAAATAAAAACAGAAGATGATTTATTTCATATAACAACACTTGGTTTTAGAGGTGAAGCTTTAGCGTCTATTGCTAGTGTATCTAAAGTAGAATTAAAAACAAGTGAAGGAGATACTGGAACTCTTGTTAATATAGAAGGTGGAGAAATAATATCAGTTGGTAATTGTGAGGCTAGAAAAGGTACAACAATTACAATTAGGAATCTTTTTTATAATACACCTGCTAGACTTAAACATATGAAAAGTCTATATACGGAACTTTCTAGTATAACTGATTATGTAAATAAAATATCTTTAACACATCCAGAAATAAAATTTGTTTTAACAAATAATGGTAGTGTTATATTAAATACTGATGGTTCGAATAACTTACTTAAAAATATAAAATGTATATATGGAATAGATGTAGCTAAAAGAATGATTGAAGTTAGTGCTACAGATGATGATTATAATATATCAGGATATATTTCATTACCAGAAATTCATCGTTCAAATAAAAATGGTATGATTACTTTAGTAAATGGAAGAGTTGTAAAAAATACGGAATTAAATAAAGTAATAAATGATTCATATAGTTCATATAAACCTGATAATCGCTTTCCAATTGTCGTTTTAAATATAGAAGTTGACCCTATATTAGTCGATGTTAATATACATCCTACTAAAATGGATGTAAAATTTTCAAAATTTGAAGAATTAAAAGAACTAATATCAAATATGATAAAAGAAAAATTACGAAATATTAATCTAATTCCTAATATCGAAGCAACAGAAAAAATAGAAAAGCCAAAATATGAAAAATATACTCTTAATTTTAATGTTGAAGAAGAAACAGAAGAATATAGAACTAGCAATATACAAATCGATCAAAAAATTGATGAAAATGAATATATATTAAATGAAGATTTATTTAAAAATGAAGTAATAAGTGAAGAAAAAAAACAAGAACAAATTGAATTAGATAAAGACAAATTACCAGAAATGTATCCTATTGGTGAAGTACATGGAACTTATATAATTACACAAAATGAATCTGGTATGTACATAATTGATCAACATGCTGCTAAAGAAAGAATAAATTATGAAATTTGTTTGAATAAACTTGCTAATCCTAATGATGATAAAATAGATATGTTAATACCACTTACTTTAGAATATTCTAATAATGATTACTTAGTTTTAAAAGAAAATATTGAGTTTTTAAATGAAATGAATTTTGACATTGAACCTTTTGGAATAAATTCAATTATTGTAAAAGCTCATCCAACATGGATACCTAAAAATAATGAAGTAGAATCAATAAAAAAAGTTATTGAAATGGTTATAGAAAAAGAGAAGAATTTTGATTTAGCAAAATTTAGGAATCATGTTGCGGCAACTATGGCATGTAAAATGAGTATTAAAGCTAACGACTTAATAACATTAAAAGAAATGGAAAATTTGATAAATGATTTAAGAAAATGTAACAATCCATTTAATTGTCCACACGGTCGACCTACAATTATATATTATTCAAAAGAAGAATTGGAAAAATTATTTAAAAGAAGTGGATTTTAGTTGACAAGTATTGACATAAATTTTAAAAATATTGTAAAATTATTTTAGTGATAAGGAGATGATTATGTGTTTTGCGGTGAATGTGGAACAAAAAATGAAAAAGGTTCTATTTATTGTGAAAATTGTGGGCATAAATTAGAAAATGCTGAGCCACTAAAGAAAAAAGTAAAGGAAAATCCTAAAAAGCCGATGGATAAAAAACAAAAAACTATCTTAAGTGTAGTAGTTGTTATTGTTGTTTTATTTGTAGGTTTATTTATGTATATGGGAAACTTATGTAAACCAGAAAATGTTGCTCTAAAATATTTTAAAGCCGTTGCTTCAAAAGATGTAGATGATTTATATAGTGTACTATATCTAGAAAAAAGTGATTTTGTAAATAAAAAAATCTTAAAAGATAAACTTAAAGATGAAAAAGAAATTGAACTTGCTAATTATAAAGTTAAAAAAGGTGATGTAGATAAAGATGATTTAAGTACATCAGTTAAAATTACTTATGTAGAAGAAGGATCTTCTAGAGAAAAATATCAAACAGTTAAATTAGTAAAATCAAAAAAGAAAAAATGGTTATTTTTTGATAATTGGACAGTTGATAGTTCATCATTAGTTGTAAAAGATTATAAGCTATATGTCCCATCAAAAGCAACAATTAAACTTGATGGAATTAAAGTAGATAAGAAATATAAAAATGAAAAACTTTCAACATCATCAACAGATGTATACGAGATACCAACTATATTATCTTTTAAATATAAAGCTGATATTAAATTAGAAAATGGTATTGAATTAGAAGATGATATTTCTGTAAGAAGTAGTTATGATTATTATAGAACTACTAATACTCACTTAGCTAAAAAAACAGAAACTAAATTAAAAAAAGATATTTTATCAAAAATGAAAACAATTTATAATGCAGCAATTGATGATAAATCATTTGATGATATAAAGGATTCATTTGAAGTTGATGATAAAGATGATATAAAAGATGCTTATGAAAATTTAAAATCAGGTTTATCATTATATTCATATCGAAAATTAACAAAAATTGATTTTAAAAAAGCTGATATAACAAATGTTTCAGTTGATGAAGATGAGATTGAATTAAGTGTTAAATTAAGTTATGAATATTCATTAAAATATAAATTATTTGATAAAGAAGAAGAATATAATTCAAAAGAACAAAGTGATATATGTTATTTAACATATAAATATGAAGATGATAAATTTGTCCTTATTGATATGAGTGGACTAAATTATTATTATTCAACATATTAAAAAGTAGGAGGTAATTATGGCAAAATATTGTACAAAATGTGGAAAAGAATTAAAAAATGGTAAAGCTTGTTCATGTCAAAAACAAGCTAAACAAGAAGTGATTGAAAATACTGATATTAAAGAAAGTTTTATGAATTGTTTAAATGTACTAAAAAAGATTTTTACTAAACCATTTGAAGTAATTGAAGAATTTGTAACTGAAAATCATTTTATAACTGGAATTATTATGATTGTAGTAACTGCTATTTCAACAGGTATCTATAAAATAGCAACTTTAAAAAATATTTATTCTAGTAATAGTTCTATTGATTCATTTAATGTAAATGATTTATCTGGCTTATTTAGTAATGCCTTATCTGGTAATTTATCTTCTTTAAATGAACCAGAATATTTAAAAGAATTTATGACAACATTTGCTACTAATTTAGTAGAATATGCTTTAATTGCAGCAATTGGTTATTTAATTATTACAAAATTATTAAAAGGTACATCTTCTTTAAAAGAAATAGTATCTGCAGTAGGAATTAGTTTAGCTGTAGTATTATGTGCAAATCTATTAAATTCAATTTTGGTATTTATTGATGGAGAATTTGTTGCTAATTTAAGATCTTATATTCTTTCATTTACTGGAATTTTAAGTACATTAATACTTTATGTTTCTATTAAGAAAGTAGCTGGAATAAGCAAAGAAAGATTATTTGTTACAGTTGCTTCAATGTCAGTATTCGCAACTATCATTATTGATTTATTTAACAAAATAATTAATGATTAAATTATTAAATCAAAACTAGTTGAAAAAAGCTAGTTTTTTTAGTATAATAAAAGATAGATTAATAATAAAAGAAAGTAGGTCGAGTA
>CANRLQ010000071.1 GCA_947631525.1 uncultured Bacilli bacterium
GTTACTGGATATCAAATACAATACTCTAAAAATAGTAATTTAAAAAGTGGAGTAAAAACAGTACCAATTAGTAATAGTAAAACTGTATCAAAGACTATTAATAAATTAACTAAGAAAAAGAAATATTATGTACGTATACGTACTTATAAAAATGTTTCTGGTAAAAAATATTATTCAAGTTGGAGTAAAGTTAAAAGTGTAAAAATTTCAAAATAAAAACCTAAATTTAGGTTTTTTTTATGTATTAAGATAATATCAAAGAATAATTGTATTTATTGTTATATTAAAAACGGTAATAAAATAAGATTAGGTAATATTTATGTAAAAATAAAATTATGGAGTTAATTTAAGATTTAAGATTTTATATTATCAAAAATAAAATAATGTGGTATAATATATTCCGTGTGCTTTGGAATATGAGCATATATATTAAATAATTAAAATAAATTAGCTATTATAAAGCAGTTGAAAAAACAATAATTACTAAAAAATTAGTTATAATTCTTATTTTTAATAATATTATAATTTTTTATTGAATAAATAAATGTTAAGGATTGAATTTGGAGGCGATAATATGAGAAAAATAACTGATTTTATTGTGAAAGGAAGATATATTTTCTTAATCATTTTTATTGTAATAACTGGATTTAGTTTATTTTTATCAACTAAAGTAAATATCAATGAGGATATAATGAAATATCTTCCTGAAAAGTCAGAAACTAAAATTGGTAAAAATATTATGGAAGAAGAATTTGCTGAACAGGATTCTTCTGTACTTAATGTTATGTTTAAAAATTTAACAAAGAAAGGTAAAAAAGAAACTTTAAAAAAATTACAAAATATTGATGGAGTAAGCTCTGTTGATTACAAAAATACAAATGAATATAATGTTGGCAAATATACTTTATATGTGTTAAACGTAGATGATTATGCTGATTCAAAAAAAGCTACTAATGTATATAATTTTGTAAAAGAGAATTTTAAAAATTCAGGAATGAGTGGTTCTATTTATGATGAAAATAAACCTGTTTTGCAATTGTGGATAGTAGTAGTAGCAGTTATTGGGGCTATGGTAATTCTTATTATATTAAGTGATTCTTATATAGAACCATGGTTATATTTAATTTCAATTGGAATAGCGGTATTTATCAATAAAGGAACAAATATTATTTTTTCTAGTGTGTCATCTATAACTAATTCTATTGTTGCAATTTTGCAGCTTGCTTTATCAATGGATTATTCAATTATGCTATCAAATAGATATAAACAAGAAAAGAAAAATCATTCAAATAAAATAGAGGCAATGAAAGAAGCGTTGTATAATTCTTTTATATCAATTTCTAGTAGTTCAGTAACAACAATTGTCGGTTTAATTGCTTTAGTATTCATGAGTTTTACTATTGGTAAAGATTTAGGATTTGTATTAGCAAAAGGTGTTTTGTTAAGTTTAATTAGTATTTTCTTTTGTTTGCCAGCACTACTTTTAATATTTGATAATTTAATTACTAAAACAAAAAAGAAATCACCAAAATTTAATTTAACTAAATTAGGTAATTTTAGCTATAAAACACGATATATTCAATCACTATTTATAGTTATACTTTTTATTGCGGCATATTTTTTGAAAGGTAATATAAATATTTTATATACTTCTTCCCAACAAGACAAAGTAGGAAAAGTTTTCCCAGCTACTAATCAAATGGCAATTGTATATAATAATAAATATGAACAATTAATTTCTTCTTATTGTAAAAAGTTAACAAGTGATAAAAAAATAGACCAAGTATTATGTTATTCTAATACTATTAATGAAAAATTAGCCTATGATGAATTGAATAAAAAATTTGAAGATTTGGGTCAAAATACAAAAATTGATGACAATTTAATAAAAATAATTTACTATAATTATTACAATCAAGATGAAAATAATAAAATGACATTAAGTGAATTTGTAACTTTTATTAAATCTGATATTTATACTAATAAAAAATTTAGTACTTCATTAAATCAAAATGTAAAAAATAATATAGATTTGTTAGAAAACTTTACTTCACCATCACTTATTAATAAAAAAAGAACAATATTGGAAATTGCTAATATTCTAGGTATGAGTAAAAAGGATGCAGAAAATATCTTAATTTATTATAATAGTAAAAATTTAAATACATCTATGACAATAAAAACATTTGTTAATTTTATGCTTAATGATGTAGCTAGTGATTCAAAGTATGCTAGTAGTTTAGACTCAAAGACTATTGCAAAATTAAAACAATTACAAAATTTTACAAATGTAGATAAAATAAATAAAAAAATGAATTCTAGTGAACTTTCTAAAATTTTTGGAATAGATAAAAAATTAATAGAAGAATTATTCTTATTTTATAGAACAACAACTAAAAGTACTACTAAAATGACTTTAAATGAATTTGCTGATTTTGCCTTAAAATTATCAAATCAAGAACTTTATAAAGATACAATTGACAATCAAACTAAAAAGTCTTTAACATTATTAAAAACTTTAAGTGATGATAGAGTTATTAATAATGAGTTAACTATGGATAACATGTTGAAAAGTCTTAAAGGATTAGGGTTAAATATCAATCAAAATACTTTATCACTTTTATATATTTATTATAATGGATATAATTCAAATTTAAAATTAACTTTAAATGAATTTGCTCTAACTGCTTTGAAAATGAGTGAAGAAAGTTCTTATAAATCATATTTTGATGAATCAACTTTAAAATCATTAAAAACTATTATTTCTTTAAATGATTCTTATAATAAAGAAAAATCTAATAAAGAATTATATACAATATTTGGAATTGATGAAACACTTGGTAAAAAGTTAAATCTTGATATTGTGAAAGATGAAGAAGGAACTTATAATATGACTCCACTTGACTTTGTTAATAAATTATTGCAAACTGATACGATTAAACAACAACTAAGTAATAAACAAATAAGTTCTTTACAAAATGCTCAATATATTATGGGTAATGTAAATACAGTTTATAATATAGAAAATCTTGCTAATGCTTTATCTCAAGATAAAACAATTGTAAGTGTAGTATATGGTGTTAAGGAAAAACAAAATAATAATTTAAAAAATATATCAGTTAAGCAATTAATTAATTTCATATATAGTAATAAATCTAATCCTTTATTATCATCAAGTATGTCATCATTATCTAATACTATAAAATTAGCTTACACGATAATTAATAATACTACTGCTAAGTATAATTACAGAGAAATAAGTAATTTAACTCAAACAAGTGAGACATTAATAAATAAAATATTTGGTGTTTATGATTATAATAATGGTATTACAACAATGACTCCTATAGAATTTGCTAATTTAATTATAGATAATAAAGATGATAAACTATTATCTAGTAAAATCTCCAATTCATCTATCAGCGAATTATCTTTGGTTAAAGAAGTAATGATAGGGACAATAAATAATAAAAAATATACATCTAAAGAAATAAGCTCACTATTAAGTATAGATAATAATACGATAAAATTGCTATTTAGCTTATATGATTCAAAATACATTAAATCAAATCAAGAGATTTCTTTGAAAAATTATGTTAGATTTATTGTTAATGATGTGATGAATAATAAAGTTTATTCTGACAGTTTTAATTCAGAAAACAAAAATAAATTAACTACAATTGATACTTTAATGAATAATTCTTTAAATGGAACAAAGTATACATCAAATGAATGTTTTGCATTATTAGATATTTTGAGTGATGATTTAGATAAATCATTAATTGATTTGGTATACATATATTATGGAAGTAATAGAGAATATAATAATTCATGGAAGATGACAATTGAAGAATTTATTGATTATCTAAATTCAGATATTTTAAATGATAAAAGGTTTGATGATTTTATTGATTTAGAAAAAAGAACAACTATAACTGATGCTAAAAAAACTGTTGATAAGTCTAAAAAATTAATAGTATCAGATACTTATTCAAGAGTTGTATTAAATACGAAATATGCTTTTGAAGATGAAGATACATATGCTTTTGTTAATTCTATTCATGATAGAATAGATAATAATGATGATATTTATGTTGTTGGAAATTCGCCAATGGCAGTAGAAATGAGTAAAACATTTAATGATGAATTAAATAAAATTACTTTATTAACAATGATATTTATTTTTATAGTTGTCGCTATATCATTTAAGGATTTAATTATTCCATTTGTTTTGGTATTAATTATTCAAACAGCTGTATATATAACTATGAGTGCTATATCAATAACAGGAGGCTCAGTATATTTTATAGCTTTGTTGATTGTTCAAGCAATTCTTATGGGTGCAACTATAGATTATGCAATTGTTTATACGTCATATTATCGAGAATCAAGATTAACAATGGGTATTAAAAATTCTATTATTAATGCGTACAATAAATCAATTCACACAATAATTAGTTCATCTTCAATTTTAATAATTGTTACACTCGTAGTAGCAAAATTTGCTTCTGCAATTGCTGCTAAAATATGTGAAACTATTTCCCAAGGAACATTTGCATCAGTAATGTTAATCTTATTAGTATTACCAGGAGTTCTTGCAGCAACCGATAAATTAATATGTAGAGAAAGTTATTATAAAAAAAATAAAATAAAATAAATATTAAAAATAAAACTGATAATATATTATTAATTTCATTGTTAATGATAAATAAAGACAATTAAAAGAATTGATATAAACCTTGTTTCTTAAATATAGAAATGAGGTTTTTATATGAGTAAATTATGATACGAAGATAAAAAATAAAGAATGTGTTTAGGAAGTTTAAAACAAAAGTTATTGATTATTTAAAATATAAATGTCTTTAATAAATAGTTAGTTAGTTAAAAGGTAAAATGCAAGTTTTAATAAATATATGCAAAATAAAGGTAAATGCAAGTTTTTCTTGCATT
>CANRLQ010000072.1 GCA_947631525.1 uncultured Bacilli bacterium
AAACAGGAATAATTGGAATTCTTGCTAAAGGTGCTAGAAAATTAAAAAGCGATATTAGAAGTAGTACAACTAAACTTACTTATGGAACATTTAATATAGTTTATAAAGAAAATGGCTTATCTACATTAACTTCAGTTGATATAATTAATAATTTTAAAAATATTAAAAAAGATATAAATTCTATTACTTATGCATCGTATTTAGTTGATTTATCACAACAAGTATTTAAGCAAAGTAATGATAGTCAAATATTTCAGTTATTAATTGCAAGTTTAAATAAAATTGAAGAGGGTTTAAATCCTAATATTATAACTAATATTTTAGAATTAAA
Source organism: uncultured Bacilli bacterium (assembly GCA_947631525.1). Classification (GTDB taxonomy): domain Bacteria; phylum Bacillota_I; class Bacilli_A; order RF39; family UBA660; genus OMSK01. Next base: position 332 of record CANRLQ010000072.1, read on the forward strand.
ATATTTAGAATTTTTAGGAGTTATGCCTATTTTAGATGAATGTTCTATTTGTGGTTCAAAAACTTCTATAGCAACATTATCAGGTCGTGATGGAGGGTATATTTGTAATAATTGTTTAACTAACCAACCTTTAGTTGATGAAAAAACAATAAAATTAATTAGGATGTTTTATTATGTTGATATCTCTCAAATAAGTAAAATAGATATAAGTGATAAAATAAAGTTAGTTAGGTGGTATGATGGAAAAATATATATTTTTAATTTGTCCTTTTGTTTCATTAATTCTTTGCCAATTAATTAAATTTTTTATCGAATTAATTATGAGTAAGAAAGTAAATATTATTAGATTATTTAATGGTAATGGTGGCATGCCTAGTACACATACAACTTTTATATCATCTATTACAATGTTAATAGGTTTTAAATTAGGATTTGATACTCCTATATTTGCTGTAGCTCTTATTATGAGCTTTATAGTTGCTTATGATGGTATGGGTGTTAGAATGGAAAGTGGAAAACAAGCCAATGCTATTAATCTATTAGTAGAAAATCAAAAACTAAATATTGTTAAATTAAAAGAAAAATTAGGACATAAACCGTTAGAAGTTATAGTTGGTTATATCTTTGGTACAGTAATGGCTTATATTTTTTCTATAATTTAAAATAAAATAGCAAAAAAATATTTTAAAATAAAAAAATATATGATATAATCTAAGAGAGCCTAAGAGAATAAGTTCTCTTAGATTTTTTGTTTTTGGAGGTATGTATTATGACAAAATATGTATTTGTAACAGGTGGAGTTGTATCAGGACTTGGGAAAGGGATAACTGCTTCTTCCTTAGCATTATTGTTAAAAGCTAGAAATTATAAAGTATTTATGCAAAAATTTGATCCTTACATTAATGTTGATCCAGGTACTATGAATCCCATTCAACATGGAGAAGTATTTGTAACTTATGACGGTTGTGAAACTGACTTAGATTTAGGACATTATGAAAGATTTATTGATGAAGAATTAAATTATACTTCAAATATTACAAGTGGTAAAATATTTAAAACAGTAATTGAAAAAGAAAGAAAAGGGGAATATTTAGGGGCAACTGTTCAAATGGTTCCTCATGTAACCAATGAAATAAAAAATAAAGTGTATGAAGCAGGTATTAGTAGTAAAGCTGATATTGTAATAACAGAAATAGGAGGAACAATTGGTGATATTGAATCAAGTTCTTTTATTGAAGCATTAAGACAAATTCAATATGAACAGGGGGAGAAAAATACTTTCTTTGTTCATACAACTTTAATTCCTTATATTTATGGTTCTGGTGAACTAAAAACAAAACCAACTCAAAATAGTGTAAAAGATTTAAGAAATATGGGTATTAGGCCTAATGCTTTAGTATGTAGAACCCCAATACCAACAAGTGAAAATTTAAAGAACAAATTATCATTATACTGTTCAGTACCAAAAGAAAATGTAATAGATGCTGTTGATGTTAAAAATATATATCAAATACCTATTAATTTTTATAATAAAAAAATTGATGAAATTATCTTAAAACAATTTGAACTACCAATTAATAAAGCAAATATAAAATATTGGGAAGATTTGATTAAAACAGTTGATGATTTAAAAGATGAAATAGAAATTGCCCTTGTAGGAAAATATGTAGAGCTTCATGATGCATATCTTTCAGTAGCTGAATCTTTAAAGCATGCAGGATATAAATATAAGACAAAAATTAATATAAATTGGGTAGATTCGGAAGAATTAGAAAGTAAAGATAATTTGGAAAAAGTATTTAAAAATGCAAGTGGTATAATTGTACCAGGTGGTTTTGGTTCACGTGGTATAGAAGGTAAAATTAAAGCTATTAATTTTGCTAGAATAAATAATATTCCCTTTTTAGGAATATGTCTTGGTATGCAATTATCAGTAATTGAATTTGCTAGAAATGTTTGTGGAATTAAAGAGGCTACTTCAACAGAATTTGATGCTGTTACGAATGAACCAATTATTGATTTAATGGCCGATCAAAAATCGATTGTAAATATGGGTGGTACATTAAGACTAGGTAATTATCCTTGTAAAATAAAAAAGGATACACTAGCATATAAAGATTATAAACAAGAAAATATTTTAGAAAGACATAGACATAGATATGAATTTAATAATAAATATAAAGAAATACTTGAACAAAATGGAATGGTATTTTCTGGTATAAATGAAGATGCTAATTTAGTTGAAATAATAGAAATACCAAGTCATCCTCATTTTATAGCTAGTCAATTTCATCCAGAATTTAAGAGTAGACCTACTAAACCACACCCACTTTTTGATTCATTTATAAAAGCAAGTATTGATAATAAAAAAATCTAAAATAAGATTATTGACTTTAATTTTTAAAATTATTATAATATTTAAGTAATGGAAAAAATAGAAAAGAGGTTATATTATGGAATTAAAAGGAACAAAAACAGAACAAAATTTAATGACTGCATTTGCAGGAGAAAGTCAAGCAAGAAATAAGTATACTTATTATGCTTCACAAGCAAAAAAAGATGGTTATGAACAAATAGCAGCTATTTTTGAAGAAACAGCTGGTAATGAAAAGGAACACGCTAAAATGTGGTTTAAATTATTACATGATGGAATACCAACAACTGTAGAAAATTTAAAAGATGCTGCAAATGGTGAAAATTATGAATGGACAGATATGTATGATAATTTTGCTAAAACAGCTAAAGAAGAAGGTTTTGACCATATATCATATTTATTTACAGAAGTAGGTAAAATAGAAAAAGAACATGAAGAAAGATTTAGAAAATTATTAGATAATATTGAATCTGGTAAAGTATTTGTAAAAGATGAACCAAAAATGTGGATTTGTCGTAATTGTGGACATATACATTATGGAGAAAAAGCTCCAGAAGTTTGCCCAGTATGTAGTCATCCACAAAGTTATTTTGAAGAAAAGGCATCAAATTATTAATGCCTTTTTAATTTTTATAGTAAATTTGATAAAATTAACTAACCATTTTAAATAATTTTATACTATATTAGTGAAAGGAGTTAAATAATGGATGAAATATATTCTAAATATTACTTAAAAATATATAATTGGTCTTTAAAAAAAACAAATAATAAAGAAGATGCAGAAGACTTAACAAACAATATTTTTGTAGCCATATTTGAATATTTAAGTAAAGATATAAAAATAGAAAAAGTAGAAAACTTAATATGGAAAATAGCACATAATCTTTGGTGTAATAAAGCAAAAAAATATATTAAAGAAAAAGAATTAATGTGTTATGAATTAACAGATGTAATTGGTTATGAAGATATTACAATAGATAAAATTATATATAGAGAAATAATTAATGATATTGATAAAATAGGATTAAGTGATAATGAAATAAAAGCTTTTAAAATGTATTATTTAAACGACCTTTCAATAAATGAAATCAGTAGTAAATTAAATACTATAGATTCAAATGTAAAATATTATTTATATAGTGCAAGAAATAAAATAAAGGAGAGATATCATGGTTAATTATAGTATAGATAAATTTATAGGTATAGCTAATCAAAATAAGCAAAATTATGGATTAAACGATGAATATATATCATTGTATCCAATGTTTAGAATGGTTGATGATAAATTATTTGTCGTAGTTCCTTTTGTTAAATTTGATGAAAAAGTATGGAATAAGGAAAGTAAAATTATTCCAACATATTGGGCATTAATAGACCCAATAACAAAAGAATTAATAGAATTTAATAAAACTAGTGAAAATAGTTTTATTAATGGAGATATTAAAGAGAATAATAGTGATGATATTATTAATCAAGAAATATCAAAATTAATTGTAAATAAAAAACTTGAATATAAAAAATATATTAAAGATGATATTAAAGAAAATAGTGTTTTATCATTCCAAAAAAAAGTTATTCAAAAATTAAATAATGTCATTAAAATTGATAATTATGATGTATCAATAAATGATTATATATTTGCTAATATTGAGGAAAATTTGAATGAAGAAATTGATAAATTATTAGATTTAGTAGCATCTTCTAAATATAATTCAATAATTTTATATTACGATATTTTATTTAATAATATTATTGATGAATATATTAAGATAAAAAGAATTGATAGCGATAAAATAATATTAGCATGTGAAATAATTAGTAGTTATTATATTGGTATAACAGGATTAGAGAATTTATTTAATATAATTTAAAATCAAACTTTAATTATAAAATCGTTTTTAAAAACTAAATTAGGCTATTCAACATTACATTAAGTAAAATGAAAAAGTTGAATATGCCTTTTTTATTTAATTTTCTATACATTTTAATTATATAAAAATAATACAATTTTACCATATTAATATTATTTTTGATTAAAATTTTTCTTTCGTATCATAAAAAATATGAAAGGAGAATTTTATGGCACGTCATAAAGTAGAAATATGTGGCGTGAATACTGCGAATATTAAAGTATTAACAAATGAAGAAATGTTAATTCTATTTAAAAAATATCAATCTGGTGATATAAAAGCAAAAGAAGAATTAATCAATGG
>CANRLQ010000073.1 GCA_947631525.1 uncultured Bacilli bacterium
ATAACGCATTAAAATAGAAGCAATAATACTATTAATACAAACTGATTTACCACTACCTGTTGAACCAGCTACTAAAAGATGTGGTGTTTTATTAATTTCAGCATATATAGGTCTACCCATTATATTTTTACCTAATGTTACTAATAATTTTGAATCTTTATATGAAGAAGGTACTGTTTCTAAAATTTCTCTTACAGTGACTAATGATGTTACTTTATTTGGTATTTCTATACCTATTGTTGATTTACCTGGTATTGGTGCTTCAATACGAACATCACGAGCTGCTAAAGCTAGAGCAATTTCTTTATTAAGACTTGCTACTTTACTAACTTTTGTACCAGATTTTATTTCCATTTCATATTGTGTAACACTTGGTCCTGGATTGATAGCAACTACTCTTCCTTCAATACCAAAATCTTTTAGTACTTGTTGTAATACTTCAACATTATGATTTATTGTTTCCTTTGATTCACCATTTTTCTTTTTATCATTTTTCTTTAATAGTGTCATTGGAGGATAAATATATCCCTTACTATCATAATTTTCATCAGCAATTATTTCTGGTTTTTCTTCTTTTACTTCTTCATTAACGTGTATTAATTCATCAATTGATGAAACGACAACTTTTGTGTCATTTTCATAATCATTTTCTTGTTCTTTAATTTTTTGATTTGATTTTTTATCATTTCGTTTTTCCAATTTTTGTTTAAACATTTTAAACCAATCATACATAGAAATACCTGTAAACATTACAAGTCCACTTACTATTAACATAATTACAGCTATTTTAGTTCCATTAATATCTAAAAGCGATACAAATATAAAAGAAAATACTGAACCTATAATTCCTCCACCTAAATTAGCTTTACTTGTATTTGAAGAAATAGCACTAAAAAAATTATTAACTGTTTCAATTATTATTTCAAAACCTTTTAAATCTTTAGATGAAATATAATTTGAATGAGCCATGACTAATATACCAATTAAAAATATATATAAACCAATTAAACGTGGATTAAAAAAATCAGGCTTTTCTCTTTTTACTATCATATATCCACCTATTAATATTAAAGAAAGTAAAAAAATAAAATAAAATGAACCTGTTAAAAAAATAGCAAAACTATTAATAAAATCTCCTATTATTCCAGTTTTAGGAATCCACCCAATAATGGAGATCATTATAAGAAAAAATCCAATTAATTCTACTGAATATCCAGTACCCTTCTTTTTAGTTTCTTTTCTCTTTTTTTTCTTTGCCATTTTGCTACCTCCTACAATAAGTTAATTATACCATAAAATAAAAAAAAAAACTAGAGATAATCATAACGATAAAACCGGGCTTCCCAGGTGGGCATTACATATTAAGCTTTAGGATCCTTATTAATAATAAGTATTCGACACCACTTAACAATTAAATTCCCAATCGTTATAAATGTAGGTTTTTCTTAACAAATTATCTCTAGTACTTAAATTATAACATATATATTATTTTTTGCAAGACTTTTTATTATTTTTATTTTATATCTGTACAATCCGTTTTAATATCATATATGTAATCTTCATTATTATCAATTGATACTTTAACATATTTTTTATCATCTATTTTATCTAATGAAATATCAATAATTTTTTCATTTAACAATGTCTTTAATTGAAAACAATATACATTGCCACTTTTAATTGGATATTCTTCTTTATGTTGATTCATGTAATTATTAACTTGTGCATATATAATTGATTTCCTAGTTTCTAATATTTCTTTATCCTTTTTATCTACAACTTCTAAAATATTTGGAACTACTAATAATCCAATAAGTCCTAAAATACATACACACACAATTACTTCTATTAATGTAAAACCTTTATTTTTCATAAAACACCTCTTACTCCAAAAAGAAACTAAATAAAAATATTACTATTCCAACTATAATTCCCATAAGTGAAGTTTTTTTATCTTTACTTTCAATTACTTCTCCTAATAATTCAAAAACTATTATATATATAAGCATTCCTAATGTTATACAAAATAATATTCCTAAAACTAAATCATTTATATATTTTTTTAAAAGTAACATTATGATTCCACCAATTAGCGTAGATGATGATATTACAATCAAATTCAATATATTTTTTAATTTAGAACTATTTGATGAGGATATCGTTGATTCAATTACCATTCCCATTGGAATATTATGTAGTCCAACACCTAATGTTAACAAAAAACCAATTCCAACATCTGTTACAGAACTACTATATATCATCATTCCTTCAATTATATTATGTAATATTAAAGCAACACTGGAAACTATTCCAATATGATACAAATTTTGAGATTTTATATTTTCATTTTCTATTTCGTGATCTGGTATAAACATATCTAATACTTTTAGTAATAACATTCCACTTATTACAAAAACAAACATAATTAAACCTTTTAAATAACCATTTACATAATTACCTATTAATTCTTGTGATTCAGGTATTAATTCTATACATACAAGCATGACCATTACACCTAGTGCCATACTGATAGAAAATTGAATAAATTTTTTATTTTTTTTTGTTAAAATTGCTACTAAAGCTCCTATTAAAATAAATATTCCTGATATGACAGTATAAAATAAAGCCATATTATCACTTCCTATAAACATTTTATCATATATTAAAAGAAAAAGTAATATAAAATTACTCTATTCCTTCAATACCAATTATATCATTTAAATCAATGTCATTATCATTTGTCTTTTTATTGTCATTTTCTTTACTTTCATTTTGTTTTGTATTATTTTCTTTTTTAGATTCTGTTACTTGGTTACTATTTTTTACAACTGTTAAAATTAAATTATCAACATTTAATACATTAGTACCTGCACTATAGTTTTGATATAAAACTGTACCATCTAAGGATTTAATTGCTTCTGTATATTTTATTTGTACTTTAATTCCTAATTTATTTGCTTCTTTTATAGCATTACTTTCTGTTTTTCCAACAAAACTTGGTAATTTTACAATACTACTTTCATAATTACCTTTACCTATTACATTCTCTTCATATTTTTCATCTATATCAAAACTAAATTTTTTAATTAATGTAGGAGCTTTTTTACCTAAATTTACCTTCATAGCATCACTAACATCTTTTATACTATCTTCATACAAAACATAATCATATAAATTAAGTCCTGTTCTTTGATCATATATTCTAGCCCCTTCTCCACTTAAATATAGTGGTTTAAAACCAATTAAATCTTCCATTTTAGAATTGCTACTTTTTATAAGAATATCTTTTGCAACATTGTAAAGTGATAATATTTCATTAGTTGTCATATTTGTTTCTAAATTATCACTTACTGTATCAAGTAAGCTATATATTTCATCTAAAGATTTTATATCTTTTAATTTATTTAAAGTTGCCTTTAAAACTAACTGCTGATTTTGTCCTCTTACAAAATCACTTCTATTTCCACTAGTCCATTTACTACTACATTTTGAAGTATTATTTTTCCTATTTCTAGATAAAGCTAGCGCTTGTTCACCATTCAATGTTTGAATTCCTTTTTCTACGTAAATTGTATTATTTCCCCATTTACGATTACTATCTTGTTCACAAAAGCTATATGGAACATCTACTTCTATTCCACCTAATTTATCAATTATTTTAACTACTCCTTTAAAATTTACTTTTACATAATAGTTTATATCGATTGATGTAAAATTTTCTATTGTTTCAATCATACAATCTTCTCCATACATAGCAGCATGAGTTATTTTATTTTTTTCTTTATTTTTGAAACAAGCTATTGGAACATAAGAATCTCTTGGAATACTAAGAATTGTAGTATTTAGTGTATTAGGATTAAATGTTATTAACATTAAAGCATCCCCATTAAATGTGCTATTTTTTAATTTTTCTTTTTCTGAATCAACGCCCATTACTAATACTGAAAAAGGTTCATTAAGATTACTTTTTTTATTATTTTTATGCTCTATTTCCTTTTCTTGTGTGAATATTATTTTTGTATCTTCTTCTAACGTTTCATATTTTTCTTCATCAATATTTTTTAACATTTGAACATAACTTGTTGGCACAAATATATAGTCAATTTCTTTATTGTATAAAGCATCAACTAATTTTGTATAATCATTATATTCTTTTATTTTATTTTTTAATTTTTTCTTTTCTATTACTTCTTTTGGTATCTCATTACCATCTATACTTGTATAATCATCTATTATTCCAATTTTTCCATCACTTATATTATCTATTTTATATGATTCATTTTCTACTAAACTAACTAAACTAGAAGAATAAATGGTAAAATTATTACTTAATTTATCAATTACTTTATAAGTTTTTATTATATAGCTTGATGATACAAATAAAATGGTTACATAAACTATAGTTATTGGTATATATCTAAGATATTTAGATTTTGTTTTCCATAATTTTTTCATGTATGTTAATGAAAAACCTAGCCACATTAATACTAAAATGATAATAACTAAAAATCTTACAAAATTTTCTATTCCACTTAATAAAGATAAAGCATAAATTATTTTATAAGTTGCTAATGTATTTAAAATAAAAAGCACAATTAATACAATTGATTTCCCAACACATCTTCCTAGTACTTTTTTTAATTCTTCCATTCTTATTCTCCTTACTATATCATTAATTATACATTAATTAAAAACCATATACAATATAATATCCATAAATTTACATTTTTAGACCTTATTATTAATATGTATATTTTTAACATTTTTATAATTTAATCATAAAATATATTGTAAATAAATATTATTTTTGATATAATTAACTTACTGATGGGTCTATAGCCAAGTGGTAAGGCACGGGACTGCAACTCCCTGATCGTTGGTTCAAATCCGACTAGGCCCTCCA
>CANRLQ010000074.1 GCA_947631525.1 uncultured Bacilli bacterium
TGATGTCTTAACTTTTTTTGAAACATCTCTTAAATACAAGTCATTAACACTAAGTCTAATTCCTAACATAGAATCTCCAATATTAGAATCATAAGAATCATTAATTGCAATATACCTTACACCTTTTTCTAAAAAATATTCTTCTATATATTTACCAGTTTTATACATTTCACGACCTAATCTTGATAAATCTTTAGTAATTATACAATTAATTTTTCCACTTTCAATATCTTTAATCATTTTCTTAAATGCTGGTCTATCAAAATTACCACCAGAATATCCATCATCTGAATAATGTTTATAAATCTTTAAATTATTAAATTTAGCAAATGAATCTATTATAATTTTTTGACTTTGAATAGAAGAACTTTCTTCATTTTTATTATCTGCATCGGATAATCTTTCATAACCACCACAGATATATTCCATTAACAAAATCCTCCTAAATTAAAAGAACTTACAATATTGTTATTGTTTTTATATTGCATTAGTTTTTCATCCAATCTTAACTTGAGCAATATAGTTAAATAACAATGACACTTTAACAGCAAAAATTTAAAAAAGCTAATCATTTGATCTTTAAATTTCTTAAATAACACAAATATCCCTCCTTTAGTATTTCTTCAAGTTTTGTCCCATTTTTTTTATTAATAAATTCTATATTTAATTTCCTTTTCTTACCATTTCTATCTATTCGTTTCATAGCTCCACCTCTATAAAACTTATTCTAGAAAAAATAAATAATGAGTATGAGTAATCGACATTATTATCTTCTTTAATACATTACTCATTATTGTAATAAATAAAATTATTTGTCTAATATATTGCTAATACACCAAATGATAATTTTTGTTTTCTTATTATTTTATCTTCGTAAATATATTAACTGTATGCCAACACTACTACAAATAGTAAATTTAATCAATTAAAAATTAATATAAATTATTAAACTATAATCATAAAACGAATTTTACATAAATCGATAAAAAAATAACCTTATTCTTAATAGGTTATTTTTATAAAATAATAAATTTGATATATAAATTTAACATATGCTTATTATAATATAAATTACTAACATTAACTAAATTCATTTTGTCATTTATTGTATTAAAATTAATTTATTTTTTTTACATTATTATTATCAAATTCATAAACAATATCAGCTAAGTTTATTATATCATCTTTTATATGACTTGCTAAAATTATAATTTTATCTTTCTTTTTTTCTTCCACTAATAAATTTCTTAATTTTTGTGCTGTTTCATTTTCGATTCCATTAAAAGGTTCATCTAATATAATTATTTTTGGATCTTCCATTAAAGCTTGTGCAACACCAAGTTTTTGTTTCATGCCAAGTGAATAATTACTATATTTTTTATTTTTTTCTTCAAATAGATTAACTTTTTTTAATATATCATTAATTTCATTATCACTTATTTTACTTTGAATGGATGCAAGCAACTCTAAGTTCTGATATCCAGTTAAATCAGGTAAAAATGATGGACTTTCAATCAATGCCCCTACATTCTTTGGAAATTCTTTATTTTTAATATAATTTACATTATCAAATAGTATTTCACCACTTGATGGAGTATAAAAACCACAAATCATTTTAAGTAAAACTGATTTCCCAGAGCCATTTCTTCCAATTAAGCCATATATTTTACCACTTTCAAATGTTAAATTAATATTATCTAAAACATTTATTTTTTTAAAACTTTTTGAAACATTTTTTATTTGTATTTTCATAACTTCCTCCTATTTTTCAAATAAATTAAAATAATTTTTCTTAAAATACATTACTATAAACCACAATATAAATATTAATACTAATATTAAATATATAATTTTAGTATTTATGATATTAATTAAAATTCTATTATTAAACATAAATATGAATAACATCAATAAAAATAAAATACATTTATTATTTTTAGAAAACATATAAACTATTATAATACTAAATTGTAAAGTCAATACATAAATAATGTTTTTTAAAAAGACTATTAAAATATTACTAATTAATATTTTGTTAATTATAAACAAATATAAAAATAATATATATATAATAATATTAATCAATATAGTAATAATACTTATTGATATTAATTTATTAATTATAAATTTTTTAGTATTTATTCTCAAAAAAATATTTTCTACTCCATTTTTTAATTCTTTAGTAAATAATTCAAGTGACAAGTAAAAATAAAATAAAATATTAAATATACAAAGTAACTTTTCAATTGAACCCAAATCATTACTATAATTAATACCTATAGTATTATAAAAAATATCAAAATTCATATAACCATTAGTTAATTTTAAAACATTAAAGGATCCTATAAGGGCAATACAATACAAAATAAATTTTTTCAAAAATTTTTTTCTAAAAAAAGATAAATCATTTAATAATATATACTTCATTATTTTCCCACCTGTTTTATATATTTAACAAAAATATTTTTACAAATATCAACTATTATTAAAAGTAAAATTATATAGATTGCAGTTATTACAATTTCTAATCCAAAATTTATATAGTTTTTTATAATCAAATAATCACCTATAAAAAAAGGCATTTTTAAAACTGTTTCAATAATTTCTACATTATATGGAATACATAGAATAATTCCACATAATATAACATCAAAAATTAACACAATAATACGTTTATTAAATAATTTGAGTAACATTATATTAATTATAGAAATAATCATAAGTATTATGTAATTTCTAAATAATATAAATATAAAGTAATTTATATTATAAATATTATAATTTTCCATTATTTCTATATTAATACCTTTACTAAAAATATTAATAAAAATAAAAGAAAATAATAAGTAAAGTATAAATATAATACTGTTTGTGAATATAACATTTCCAATGAGTTCATTTATATATTTTTTTTTAGTTTCAAATCTTATAATATATAATTTATTAGATTCTATAATTTCAAAAATATTAAATGTACTCATCATCATAATTAATAATATAAATACTATTTCATATTTACCAGATATTGAAGAAGTAGCCTTGTCCATATATGACATTTCAAAACCACAAGATATTATTGAATATAATGAAAATATCATTAAAATAACGAATATAATTTTAAAAATTGGTGTATCTAATGATTTTTTAAAATTTTCTTTATAAAATTTATTACTTTTCATTTTCTATCATTGTCCTTTCTTTATTTCGATAAAGAATATAATTAACAACAGAAGAAACTATGACCAAAAATATTGGATAAATATTAAGATATTTTAAACTAGATATATCAAAATATGTCCAACTATTTAATAAGTTTAAATAGTTACCAACTTCAGTTATATTTAAAATTTTATAAAATAATAAACCACCAATAAAAATTTCTCCTAATATATCAACTACATAAAAACACAAATACGAATATATAATAATTACAAAAAGATTTGAATTTTTGAACGAACATATAAAAACTATATTTAAATAAAATATGGAATATAAAAATATATTCACTATATATTGAAATAAAAATAAAGGTATTTTTCCATAAAATTCTATAGATGGAGATGTAAGTATATTATAATACTCTTTAATTCCTCCAAAATTAAAATTTTTGCAAATTATTGCACATATTAATAACATTAGAAGCACAAATATTGGAAGAATAAACGTATATATTAAACTTTCTTTATATATTAATTTTATATACTCTTTATAATTTATTCTTGTTAAAGTATTTTTCATATAACCATTTTTCATTTTTCTATAAACTAAAATAGATGATGGTATTATAACAAACAATGGAGCTATGTATATTATTATTTGAAATGTTGTATCATTTATAAATTGATAATATCTAATCAATGGATCTGCTTTTGATTTAAAATTTACACATATTAAATTTTCTATTTTATCTGTATTATTACATATAGGAACCTCTTCAGTAGTATAAAACATACTAGGAAAATTACGATATTGTATAATAAAATTAATTAATATAAACAAAAATAATATACAAATAGAAATAATAAAATATTTATTTTTAATTATTTTATTTTTCAAAATAACCAACTCCTTGAATATTATAGATATTAAATGAAGTGTAAATAAAGATGTAAATTTTAATTTTTATTTGTTATCCTTTAGCACTTGTGTCTAAAGCCCAAATTCCATTGTATGAAGTTTTTGCTAAAGTTGATTTTGTAGCTTTTATTTGAAGTTTATGATTTCCAATTACAGTTGTTAAGCCACTAACATCCTTTAATTGTACCCAACTTCCTTTTGGAGCACTAACATAAGATGCTCCTACTCCATAAACTCTTGCAGAAATTGCTCTACCTCCTCCAGTAACTAGGTCAGTAGTCGCAACTGTTTTAGTATGTTGATAATTGTCTTCTGTTTTTTTAGCAGAATCACTTGTATATACACCAGACCATGATGGTAATTTGATACCAACAAATGAAATATAGTTTCCTGCACTTACACCATTCATTGATAAAATGCAAGTTAACACGAACGCTGCAAACAATGCTTTAATTTTTTTCATAATATTACCTCTTTTCATTTTTACATCTCTATTTACGACTTTATTATAAGTAAAAAAATTAATTCAACCAATCATAAATACATCAAATGTAAATAAATATGTTTTAAATGTCATTTTTCAACAAATTACGACATTTGTGTAGATTCAATGTAAAAATTTACTTAAGTAATATTTGACTTCTTACTATCTATTTTATTATATAATATGAATATTTTTTGTTCAAGACTTTCAATAAATTTTAATTAAAATTTAACAGTTGTAAAATTATTTTATGATACCAATTATTTCATAATAAATAAATGTGTACTAATTTAGAATTTTTATTTGATTCTCATAAACTATCTTGGCTAA
>CANRLQ010000075.1 GCA_947631525.1 uncultured Bacilli bacterium
TAATTATTTTAATTTGACCACTTATACTTTTATTATAAATAATTATTTCTAATGTATTATCAATTAATTTAGTATTTTCATCAATTATGAATTCATAATTTTCTCCTTTTAAATATCCATAAGGTGATTTAACTTCCTCTATTAAATATTTTCCACCATCTATTCCTAAATTTAAAATACCATTATTATCAGTTTTAAATTTATCTATTTTTTTACCATCTACTATACTGTATACATACTTATTAGTTTCCAAATCTTTTATTTTAAAATAAGTATTTGACAATATAATATTTTTATTTGTATCTTGATCTTTTTTAATAATTTTTAAATTAGCTCTTATTTTATTATTTACTAAATTAAATTCTAATGTTTTATCACTTTTAATATCAATTTCAAAATCTTCTATTTTTTTATATCCCAAATGAGTACTTTCTTGTTTTATAGTATATTTACCATAAGGTAATTTTACTTTTAATTTTCCATTTGAATCAGTTTTTTCTTTTTTTATTAAAATTCCATTTGAATCGTAAAAACCAAAATAAACATTCTCTTCAACATATATATTACCTTTATTATTTTTAAATTTATTTATAATAATTTCGGCTTCTATTACATCTTCTTTTAAAACAATTGTATTTTTTTCCTTATCAATTTTTATATTATAAGTATTTTTATCTAATAAATAACCAATAGGTGCTTCTATTTCTTTTATTTTATAATTACCATATTTTAAATTATTAATGTTAGCTGTTGAATTATTAGAAATTTTTAATGTATCAATTAAATTATTGTTTTCATCATATAAATTATATTTTGCACCTACTAAAATAGCTTCTCCACTTGGAGTAGTGGAATTACTTTTGCTATCTACTTTTGTTAATTCTAAACTACCACTTGTAACAACAACAGTAATTTCTTTTTCAACATCATTATATTTTCCAGTCATTAAAATATCTTGTCCTTTACTGGCTACAAAAACAATTGGATCACTATTATAAAAACTATCCTTTTTACTAAATTTTATTTTATAAGTTCCAGTTTTGATAGGTTTTAATATGAGCTTATTTTTATCTTTTCTTATATTTAAATCACTACTACCTGATACAGAAAATTCATCTAAAACATTATTACTGTCAGTTATTTCTATTTCCTTATCTTTTGCTAAATTTAAATTATTAATATTAGGCGTTTTATTATGATTTTTAACTAAATTGTCTATTTCATTAATTTCAATCGTAAATCTAGTTATTTCATTCCCTTTAAAACTATCAGTCCAAAATAATTTACCTTTTGTATCAATTGTATCCCATAACATAAATTGCGTTATAGCATACCATTTATTAGATGTATGATTTTTATAACCATATCCATAATAAGCAATTAGATATATTCTTTCCCATATTTCATCAGATAATTTTAAAATATTATCTTTATTTGATGGATAACTTTTATATTCACTTGTTGGATATAAATCTTCATCAACAGTTAAACAATAAGCAAATTTATTATCACTTTTTCTTCTTATAAAACGCATTAATTGAGATTTACTATAATCTACCCTATCATATGTAGAATATATTCCTGTTATCCAATTATCTTCATAAAAAGTTTCAGCTTTTACATTTATAAAACTTAACAATACAACTACTAAAAATATTAATTTTTTCATATAATCTTCCTTTCTTTTGAAGACTATACATAATTATTTCATTTATTTCAAACTAAAAATATACTAAATTTGTCATAAAAAAAAAGCAAATTTTTTATATTTATTTGCAGTTTTATTTTTTATAGTTATATTTCTTTTATTAATAATCAAATTTTATAAATTTAAAAATTTATGGAAGAAAATAACTCCTTATCTTCTATTTCTTCTTTAAAACGGTACAATTTAGCTGGTCTACCATTCATTGATATATTTTTTTCTTTTGTATCTTCTATTATATTTAAATTTAATAATTTTTTTCTAAAATTTCTACGATCTAATTTTTTATCTAATACTTGTTCATATACTTTTTGTAATTCTGGAATTGTAAAATCACTTGGAAATAATTTCTTTAAATCTTTTATATTTAATAATCTTTCTTTTAATAAATTACTTGCATCTTTTATTATTAAACCATTATCATATATCGTTTTAGGAATTGAATTAATATTAAACCATTCCATTTCATAATCTTTTGGTTCTTGTTTTAATTTTGATTTAATTGTATCTACTATTCCTATTACTGAGAAACCTACTATTCTTGTTTCAGTTATTCTATTTATATCACTAAATATACTACAATTAAATGTTGGAATATTTTTAAAACCAGCCATTTCATATATTATTTTATCAGTTAATTCTTCTACTGTTTCATTACTCATAAGTAAACTACTAGGAAGCATCCAATAACCTTTATATGGTTCATCGTTTTTCTTTAATAGTAAAACTTTTAATTCTCCATTATCAAACGTAAAAAGATTAACCAAAATTTCTATTTTATTATTAAAATTTAAACTATTCATTTTGCACCTCTTTGTGTCAAATTTACAGAAAGAATTATAATATAATTTATAAAAATTGTCAAATTTTGTTATTTTAAAATAAAAGAGCTTCCCGCTCTTTATTTAAAATTAATCATTGTTGAAACAACTCTTTTAACATCTCTTTCATTAAATGGTTTATTTAAAACATCAACAATTGGATATGTAAAGGCTTTTTGAACTGTTTCTTTTGTATCATCACCTGTTATTATACTAACAGGTATTTTAGTAAATAAATTATTATTTTTAAAATAATCTAATACTTCAAAACCATCAACATTTGGCATATTTAAATCCAGTAATATTCCAATTAAATTACTATTATAATTTGTGGAAACATAATCAATAGCTTCTTTTCCATCTCTAGCCATTAATACCTCATATTCATCATTAAATATTTTACCAATTAAATTTCTAATTAAATCAGAATCATCAACTACTAATATTGTTTTATCTTTAGTAATGTTTGTATTTTTTGAAGCAACTGTAACAGGTTCTGCACCTAAATATTGTGATACTAATTTTACAATTCTATTAGCTTCTTCCATTAAACTATCATAATTATCTAACACAAAATTAGTATCATTGCTCTTACTAGCCATTTCATGTTGATATGAAAGATCTGCTAATCTAGTAAATCCTAAATATTTTGAGTCACTTTTTAAAGAATGTACTAATATTGCATAATTAGCCATATCTGAAGCTTCTTTATATTTTTTAATATTATTTAATTTTTCTGAAACACTTTCTAAAAAATCATTCATTGTATCATTATATGTTTCCATATCACCAAATAATTCTAAACTACTATTTACATCTACACCATTCATTAATAATAAGTTAACATCCTTCATATAATCACATCCTATTCTACAATCAATTATATCATATATTTTTCTATTTTGTTTAAAAATATTAATTAATTATTAATTTTTATATATAGAAGTTATAATTTCTACTAATTTTAATCCATCTATAGCAGATGTTGTTATACCTCCAGAATAACCAGCACCTTCACCAATAGGATATATACCTTTTATGTTTGATTCAAATAATTCATTTCTTTCTATTCTAACAGGTGATGATGTCCTACTTTCAATAGCAGCTAAAACAGCATCATCACGATTAAAACCTTTTATTTTTTTATCAAATGCATCTATTGCCTCTTTTAATGAATCATTTATATATTCTGGAAATATTAAATTTAAATTAGAAAATTTGTAATTACCTTTAAAACATGGGATAATTTCTTCAAAAAATGTAGATTTTTTATTCTGTTTAAAATCTTTAAATAATTGAATTGGAATTAAGCCATTACCTAAAGTAAAAGCCTTTTTTTCTAACTCTTCTTGAAATTTGATTCCATCTAAAGGATTAGTACCAAAATCATTTGGCGATACAGTAACTACAATGGCACTGTTAGCATATTCTGTATCTCTTGCATGATTACTCATTCCATTAATAGCTAACATATTATTTTGAGATGATGCATTTACAACATATCCACCTGGACACATACAAAAAGAATATACTCCTCTATTATTAGATGCTTTATATGTCAATTTATAACTAGCTGGAGGAAGTTTTGTATTAGAACCATATTGACTTTTATTTATCATATTTTGAGGATGCATTATTCTAACACCAAGAGCAAAAGGTTTAGATGTCATCTTTAGTTTATTTTTATAAAGCATTCTAAATGTATCACGAGCTGAATGACCAATTGCTAATACTAAAATATCTGTTTTTATTACTTCATTTTCGTTTAATACAATACTTTCTAATTTAGAATTTTTTATATTTAAATCAGTTAAAACAGTATTATATCTAAAATGACCACCTAATTTAATTATTTTATTTCGCATATTTATTATCACTTTTCTAAGTACATCAGTTCCTATATGCGGTTTATTCATATATAAAATATCTTCATCTGCTCCATTTTCAATAAATATTTTAAATATTTCTTTGCACCTATTTTCTTTATCTTTAACAAGTGTATTTAATTTTCCATCTG
>CANRLQ010000076.1 GCA_947631525.1 uncultured Bacilli bacterium
GAAAGAAAACTATCCAGTTGAGATGGTTGAAAGAGCAGTAAAAGGAATGCTTCCAAAAGGAAGACTTGGACGTCAAATGTATAGAAAGTTATTTGTGTATGCTGGAGAAACACATCCACATACAGCTCAACAACCTGTTGAGTTAAAAATTAAATAAGGAGGTTTTTAAATGGCTGATAAGAAAGTTTACACAGGGACAGGAAGAAGAAAATCATCAATTGCTCAAGTTAGAATGGTATCTGGTAAAGGTAAAATAACAGTAAATGGTAGAGATGTAAGAGATTTCTTCCCTTATGAAACTAATGTAAAGGATTTAAAACAACCTTTAGTAGCAACTTCTACAGATGAAATGTTTGATATTGACGTTAAAGTAAACGGTGGAGGATTTACTGGACAAACTGGTGCTATTCGTTTAGGAATTACAAGAGCACTAATTGAATATGATAAACCAAATGAAGGAAATGAAGGATGTTATAGATCAATTCTTAAAAAAGCAGGATTTGTAACTCGTGATTCAAGAAGTAAAGAACGTAAAAAACCAGGACTTAAAGCAGCTCGTAGAGCACCACAATTCTCAAAAAGATAATATATGCATATGTAAGTATAATGTTATTCATTATACTTTTTTTATGTTATAATTAAATTGGTGATAAAATGAAAGTAAGTAATGATTGGGAAGAATATAAAATAGTAGATGCTGGGAATAAAGAAAAATTAGAGGTTTGGAATGATATTATATTAAGAAGACCAGATCCACAAGCAATATGGCCAATTAAAGAAGATGCAAAATGGAATAATATAGATGCGTTTTATCATAGAAGTAATAAAGGTGGAGGGTACTGGGATTTTAAAAATAAATTACCAGAATATTGGACAATCAAATATAAGAAACTAACTTTTAAAGTAAGCCCTACCAATTTTAAACATACAGGTTTATTTCCCGAACAAGCTGCTAATTGGGATTATATGATTGAACAAATAAAAAAACAAAATAGAAAGTTAAATGTTCTTAATTTATTTGCTTATACAGGGGCAGCTACTATGGCATGTTCACTAGCTGGAGCAGATGTTGTACATGTCGATGCATCTAAAGGAATGGTTCAATGGGCTAAAGAAAATATGACTTTATCACATTTAGAAAATAATAAAATAAGATTTATTGTGGATGACTGTCTCAAATTTGTTCAAAGAGAAAAAAGACGTGGAAATAAATATGATATTATAATAATGGATCCACCATCTTTTGGAAGAGGTCCAAGTGGAGAAGTTTGGAAGTTTGAAGATAAAATAATAGAACTTATTAATTCATGTATGGATATTTTAAGTGAAGAACCTGTCCTTTTTCAAATAAATTCTTATACAACTGGTTTTTCTAAAACAGTATTGGAAAATGTTTTAAAAATGACTTTATTAAAAAAATATCCAAATGGAAATATAGAATGTGATGAAATAGGTTTACCAATAGAAAATAGTGAACTAGTCTTACCATGTGGAATATATGGTAGATGGGAAAACAAATAATAGTTAAAAACATAATTTAAAGTTTTATAAAATACTAAAAAACATATATTTTATTAGGTGATTTAATGTTTAAATATAAAATATATGTTTTAATTTTATTTTTGTTAACAATTACTAGTATAAATTATGTAAGTGCTAAAAAAAATGAAATGGAATTACTTGGCAAAGTTATTTATTTAGATGCTGGACATGGTGGTTTGGATCCAGGTGCAATGTACAAAAATGTAAAGGAAAAAGATATTAATTTAGATTTGAGTCTAAAGTTAGAAAATGTTTTAACTAAATACGGAGCAATTGTTTATCAAACGCGTTATGGTGATTATGATTTATCCGTTCCAAATACAATTAATCGTAAAAGAAGTGATTTATCAAGAAGAAGTAATATTATAAATAAATCAAATTGTGATTTATTTATTTCTATTCATTTAAATGCTGAGCAATCAGAAGTATGGAGTGGACCACAAGTTTTTTATGACAATATAAATTCTAAAAATAAAAAAATAGCTGAGATAATGCAGAAAGAATTAAATAAAGAATTACATAATGATAGAGATTATAAAAAAATAAATAATATGTATTTACAAAGAAGAGTAAATAGACCAGGGGTTTTAATTGAAGTAGGATTTTTAAGTAATTCAAATGATAGATATCTATTACAGACGGATGATTATCAAACAAAAGTAGTAATGACTATATTAAATGGTGTAATAAAATATTTTAATAACTAAAATATCATAAATTTTGTTATGTTATGTGTTATAATTATGTTAGTGTAATAGTAGGAGGAGTATTATGAATAAAATATTTAAAACATTGGAAGAGCAAATAGACATATTAAAATCTAAGGGACTTGTTATAGAAGATGAAGAAAAAGCAAAGGAAGTATTACTAAAAGAAAATTATTTCTTTATAAATGGTTATAGACATATATTTTTAGATAATCCTAAAAATAATAAATTCATTACTGGAACAACATTTGAAGAATTATATTCTATGTTTGTATTTGATAGAGGAATTAGAAATATTATGTTCTAAAAAATATGGTTTTAGAGAAAAAGATTATTTAAATCCTAAAAATTTTACACAAGATAGTTTAAAATTAAGACAAGTTCATGATGTATTGAATAAAATGAAAAGACAAATCCATGTAAATGGTAAGCAACATACTGCTACTATGCATTATTTAAGTAACTATGGATATATCCCTATGTGGATTTTAGTTAAGGTATTATCATTTGGAATAATAGCAGAATTATATAATATTTTAAAATATGAAGATCAAGTTGCGGTAGCAAATATTTATAATTTGGATTGTGAATCACTTTCTATTTATTTATATTTACTTGCTAATTTTAGAAATTTGTGTGCACATGAAGATATTTTATATGACCATAGGACTCAAAAAGAAATACCAGATTGTATATATCACTATAAGTTAGGAATAAATAAAACTGATAATCATTATGATTATGGTAAAAATGATTTATATGCTATTGTAATAGTACTTAAGCAACTCCTTACTGAATCAGAGTTTAGAAATTTTATTTATGAAGTTGGTTATGAAATTGATATATTAGATGGTAAAGTAAGTTCAGTACCATTAAATATAATATTAAATAATATAGGATTTCCAAGTAACTGGAGAGATATAATAGAAATATAGGAGGAATTATGAAAAATAAAATAATATATCTATTAAGTATTATATTTTCGCTGTTTATTGGGGTTTGTGGAACAATTTATGTTAATAATAAATTTATAAAAGATGATAAAAAACTAGGGACAGTTAGTACTGTTAATATCAAAGAAACAAGTAGTTTAAAATCAGCAATTGATAAGGTATATAATTCAGTAGTAGTTATTGAAACATATAATTTGAATGAAAGAAGAACTGGAACAGGGACAGGTTTTGTTTATAAAGTAGATGATGATTATGGTTATATAATAACTAATCATCATGTTATTGATGATTATAAGAATATAAAAGTTACAAATATGGATGATATAACTGTTGATGCAGAAGTAGTAGGAAGTGATGAGTATTCTGATATAGCGGTTTTAAGAATATCATCAGAATATGTTTTATCAGTAGCAAAAATTGGTAATACAGATAATATTGAGATAGGAGATACAGTCTTAACTGTTGGGTCCCCACTTGGTTTGAAATACAAGGGTACTGTAACAAAAGGAATTCTTTCTGGTAAAGATAGACAGGTTACAGTTGATTTATCAAATGGAGATTTTGTTATGGATGTTCTTCAAACTGATGCAGCCATAAATCCTGGTAATAGTGGAGGGCCACTTGTTAATATTAATGGTGAAGTAATAGGTGTTACCTCATTAAAACTTGTTCAAGATGAAATTGAAGGTATGGGGTTTGCTCTACCTATTGAAATGGTAATGTCTTCAGTAGAAAAATTAGAAAAAGATAAAGATATAACAAGGCCTTTATTTGGAGTTCAATTAATTGATAATGATAGTCAATCTTTAATTAATAGTTATGATGTTGATATAGATTCTAGCTTAGAATATGGTAGTATTATTGTAAAAGTAGAGGATGGTTCTGTAGCAGATAAAGCAGGATTACAAAAAGGCGATGTTATATTATACATCAATGATGAAAAAATTGAAGATACAGCACATTTTAGATATATTCTTTATAAATATAGTGTTGGTGATACTATTAAAATAACTTATAGTAGAAAAGGTAAAGAGAAGAAAGTTGATATTAAATTAACAGATAATTTATAAAAATGTACATTATACAATGTATATTTTTTTAACCAAAATAGGCTTATAACATAAAATATCGTGAGGAGGAATATTTATGAACTATAAAATTGTGATAGATGCTGGACATGGTAGATACTCTTATACCAAGACAAATAAAATA
>CANRLQ010000077.1 GCA_947631525.1 uncultured Bacilli bacterium
TTAAATCTTCTTCTATTTTAAGTATTTGTAAAACCATTTCATGTACTTCTAAATTTCTGATTTTTTTTAATCTTCCACTTTCACAAAAAGCACATCCCATATTACAACCAACTTGACTTGAAACACATAAACTATTTCCATAATCATGTTTCATTAATACTGCTTCTATTTTATTTTCATCTTCTAATCTAAATAAATATTTTATTACATCTTTTCCTTCTTTTTTAGCAATTATTTCTATTTCTGAAAAATTATATGATTTTTTTAAATCTTCAATTGTTGTTAATTTTATATTTGACATACTATCAAAATTTTTAACTCTTTTTTTATATAACCATTCAAAGACTTGTACAGCTTTAAATTTTTTATCGTTATTTTCTATAAAATAGTGTTCTAAATCTTGTAAAGTATAATCATATATATTTTTCATATAATCACCTATATTTAATTATATCAAATTATTTAAAAAAATAATAGAATTTTTTTATATATAAATAAAAATGTACTATTCTTTTTAACTTAAGTACATTTTATTATTATAATTCATTGTATTCATCTAAAAAACTATGTTTTTGCTTATCTTTTGTGTATCCTAATACACAATTTAAATTAATATTATCCAAACTTTTAAAAATATTGTTATCTATATCGGTATTAACTTTTTTTAAATTTTTTATTAGTTCTTTCATTTCTAATCTTTTACTTGTATTATCATTTTGAGTACTACATTGTTCTGTAAAACGACAAGCACAATTTAGAAATGTTAATTCATTACTATTCTTCCAAGAAATAATATCTTTTTCTTTAACCAAGTATAGAGGTCTAATAAGTTCTAACCCTTTAAAATTAGTACTATGTAATTTAGGCATCATTGTTTTTAATTCAGCACCATAAAACATTGAAAGTAAAGTTGTTTC
This sequence comes from uncultured Bacilli bacterium, assembly GCA_947631525.1. GTDB lineage: Bacteria > Bacillota_I > Bacilli_A > RF39 > UBA660 > OMSK01. The sequence continues at coordinate 918 of CANRLQ010000077.1, forward strand.
AATTACATCATCAAAGTGATGCCCTAAAGCTATTTTATTACACCCTAATTCTTGAGCTTTACTATACAAATATCCTCGTCGCATTCTAGCACATAAATAACAAGGACTTTTATCAATATTTACAACAACATCAAAAATATCCGAATTAAACATTTGAATTGGAATATTTAACAGTTTAGCATTATCAATTATAAGTTGTTTATTGTAATCGGTATATCCAGGATTCATTATTACATAATAAGCTTCAAAAGGAAATTTTCCATGTTTTTGTAATTCTTGAATACATTTAGCAAGTAAAAAAGAATCTTTACCTCCACTTATACAAACCATTATTTTATCGTTTTCTTCTATAAGTTTATAGTCTGTTATAGCACGCATAAACCTGCTCCATATTTCTTTACGATATTTTTTTATAATTGATTTTTCTATTTCTTTATATTTTTCCATCATTACTCCTATAACTAATTAATACTTATAACTTTATAACCAAGTGTTTCTATTTTTTCTTTTATTAACTCATTATCAATATTTTCTTTAAATGAAATAACTGCTTCCTTATTTTTTAAATCAACTTTTACTTTTTTAATATTTTGAATACTTTTTAAAACATCCTCTACCTTTTTAGAACAATGAATACAACTCATACCTTCAATTTTTATTATTTTTTTATTATATTTATTTAACATATTATCACCTTTCTAATTTTATTTTTCTTATTCTAAGAGAATTAATTATAACAGTCAAACTACTAATAGTCATAAAAAGAGCAGCTATCATAGGATTCATTTTAATACCAATTGGTTTTAAAAATCCTATGGCTATTGGTACCATAATTATATTATAAAAGAATGCCCAAAATAAATTTTGTTTTATATTTTTCAATGTTTTTTTACTTATTAATATTAAATCTATTATTTTAGATATATTATCATCTATAATAATGACATCTGAGGTATTAGTAGCAATATCTGTCCCACTATTTATACTTACACCAATATTAGAAGTAGCTAGTGCTGGAGCATCATTTATTCCATCACCTACCATCATAACATAATGATTTTTGTTTTTTAGCTTTTTAATAACATCTGTTTTTCCAGAAGGTAATACGTTTGAAATAACATGCTCAATATTTATTTGTTTAGCAATTATATTAGCTGTATTTTCATTATCACCTGTTAACATTATAATTTCTTTGTTTAATTTTTTTAATTTTATTATAGTATTTTTGATATCATTTCTTACAATATCTTTTATGCCTATTAAAGCAATTACTTTTTTATTTTCAATTACATATATAATACTATTACCATCACTAGAAAGTTCTTCTTCTTGTTTTAGATATGTATTTTCAACTTTTAATTTTTTAAATAATTTATTATTACCTAAGTATATTTTTTTATTTTCTATTTCAGCTTCTAAACCAATACCAGCTATATTTTTAAAATTTGTTATTTCTTTTATTTTGGTATTTGTGAATGCTCTACTTATAGGATGGGTTGATTTAGCTTCAATTGATCCTACTATTGATAACAATTCTTCTTTGGTATAATTACTAAAATTAAATATTGTTGATACTTTTAAATTTCCATATGTTAAAGTACCTGTTTTATCAAAAATAATTGTATCAATTTTAGAAACATTTTCTAATACTTCGGCTTTTTTAACCAATATTCCTCTTTTGGAACATAGGCCTTCACTAACTACAATAGCAAGTGGTGTTGCAAGTCCTAAACTACATGGACAAGCAACTACTAAAACAGTTACCATTGAATTTATTGCTTCATTAAAACTAAAGCCTAATAATAAATAACCTATAAAAGTAAATATCGATATAATTATAATAGTTGGTACAAAATAATTACTTATTTTATCTGCTAATCTAGTAATGGGTGCTTTCGTATTGGTAGCTTCTAATACTAATTTTACTATTGATGAAATCACTGTTTCTCTTCCTATTTTTTCAGCACTATATTCTATATATCCATCACTATTTATACTACCTGCTATAACTTTATCATTTATTTTTTTCTTAACTGGTATGGATTCCCCGGTTATAAAAGATTCATCAAAATAGGCATTACCTTTTATTATTTTTCCATCAACTGCTATGACATTACCTGGTTTACAAATTAAAATATCTCCTTTTTTTACTTCATCAATTGTTACTTCTACTTCTTGGTTATTCTTTTTTAATATAGCTTTAGTTGGTGTAATTTGAACAAGATCCTCAATTGAACTTTTGGTTTTTTTAGATATTTTTTTATCGATATATCTACCTAATTTAATAAAAAATATAACAGTAACACAAGATTCAAAATATAGATTTGAAACATACATATTGTTACCTAAAAAAATCATAATCGTTCCAAATAAACTATAGATAAAACTTGCAAAAACACCAATAGTCATTAAGGTATCCATATTAGGCATTTTATGAATTAAATTTTTATAACCACTTTTAAATATATCCATTCCATATATTAAAAAAGGTATAGTAAATAAAAATAAAAAGATAGAATAATTTATAGGATATTTATTCATATTTATAAAAGATATAACTGGCAATTTAATCATATGAGCCATTGAAATATATAAAAATATAATCGTTAAAATTGCAAATATTATTATTTTTATTGTCGCCTGTTTATTTTCTTTTTCTTCTATTTTATAATTATAAATTCCTAAACTTTTAAAACCAGCCTCTAATATAAATCTTTCTAAATCATTAATTGTTAATGTATCTTCATATTCAATTAGAACTTGTGAAAGAACTAAATTAACAGAAGCATTACTTATTCCATTTTGTTTATTTAAATATTTTTCTAATCCATTTGAACAAGCACTACAAGTCATACCATCAACTTTTAAAATTATTTTTTTCATCTTATCACCTTATTACTTATTCATTATTTTAAACAAATATATTATTTCATCAACTGCCTCTAACTTATCATTTTTTATATCATTAACAATACAAGTAGATAAATGATTTTTTAATATTTCATTTCCTAAACTTTTAAGTGAATTATTAATAGCAGATATTTGAATTAAAATATCACTACAATATCTATCATCATTTATCATTTGCTTTATTCCATTTATTTGTCCTTCTATTATATTTATTCTTTTTGTTAATTTCTTTTTTTCTTCTTCTGTTCTATACTTTTTTCTACAACTTTCTTTCATATCATCACCTATTACAATTTTATACCCCTATGAGGTATTTAGTCAATAAAAAAGAAAATAATTTTATTTATTTTCTTGATACCATTTATTTATTTTTTCTTTATAAAAATTTTTAACATCTTTAATATCATTGATTGAGTCTTTTAAATCTTCTTTAG
>CANRLQ010000078.1 GCA_947631525.1 uncultured Bacilli bacterium
GTAATAACAATTAAACAACCATGGGCAACATTAATAGCAAAAGGTTATAAAGAATATGAATTTAGAACTTGGAAAACTAAATATCGCGGAGATATATTAATACATGCAAGTAAGGGAATTGATAAGAAGGCAATGGAACGATTCAAACATTTAAATTTAGAATATCCGATTGGTAAGATAATAGCGAAAGCTACCATTACAGACTGTGTAGCTGTTGATGCTGAATTTGCGCAAAAATACTATAAAAAAGATCCTCTTATTTATAAAAGTTTAAAAACTATAGAGACTAGGGAACGTTATGGTTTTAAATTGGAAAATGTTAAAGAAGTAAGTCCTGTTGAAGTAAATGGGAAATTAAGTCTATGGGATTATGATTATGAAAATAATAAGTAAAATTGATGGAGATTTAGTATGAAACATAATATGAACTTAAATACTGAACCATTTAATCATATAAAGGATAGAACTAAAAGATTTAATTTACGAATAGGACTACATTGGAAACTATATTGGTTGAAATAGTAAAATTGCATAAATATTCAAATTTTGATGAATTATATAAACATTTTGACAAAGTATCGTTAGGATATGATAAAGATGATATTGCAAATTCTAACGATATGGAAATATATTATCCTAAGAAAGAACAAGAAAAATATGGAGTTATTGGAATAGAGATAAGAACTGTAAAAGAAGGGAAGTGATTTAAGTGGAAAATAAACAAAATCAGACAAACATCAACTGGTATCCAGGACATATGGCAAAAACAAAAAGATTAATAAATGATAATATAAATCTAATAGATGTTGTTTATGAATTATTGGATGCTAGGATGCCATTTTCTTCTAAAATAGTTGATATGGATAATCTTATAAAAAATAAAAAAAGAATAATTATAATGACAAAATATGACTTATGTGATAAACAAGAAACTGATAAATGGATAAAATATTATGAATCAAAAAATTATAATGTTATTTGTGCTAATTTAATGGATAAAAATTATATAAATAAAATATTAAAGACAACTGATAAATTAATGGAAGAAGAAAACAGAAAAAGAAAGAATAAAGGTTTAAATGAAAAAAGAACGAGAATATTAATAGTTGGGATACCGAATGTAGGGAAGTCAACTTTAATAAACCGTTTAGTAGGTAAAAAAGCCGTTAGTGTAGGAAATAAACCAGGCATTACTAAGAATTTAAATTGGATTAGAATTAATAATGAATTAAAATTATTAGATACTCCAGGTGTATTATGGCCTAAACTTGAACAAGAAAAAGTAGCCCTTAATTTAGCAAGTCTAACTGCTATAAAAGAGGAAATTTTACCTATAGAAGATGTTGTTGTTTATATTATAAAAACTCTTCATAAATATTATCCTAAAATATTAGAAGAAAGATATGGTATTACAGAAATGGATGAAGATATGATTGATGTTTTTGATACTATTGGTAAAAAAAGAGGATGTTTAATAAAGGGTGGAGAAATTGATTATGATAAAGTTTGTAATGTTATAATAAATGATATAAAAAATGGATTTATAAAAAATATAACTTTTGATAGGATTGCAGATTATGAATAAAGAACAAATAATAGAATATTTACAAAAATATAATTTAGATAATACTAAATATGTTGTTATATCGGGAGCAGCTATGGTACTTTATGGTATAAAAGAATTAACTCATGATATTGATATATCAGTTAGTAAGGATTACTATGATTATTTATTAAATAATTATGAATGTGAGTATGAAACTAAAGATATCAATAATGAAAATGTTTATTACATTGATAAAATAAATTTTGGGAAAGCACATTATCCAAATGAAAATATTTATATTAATAATATTCCAGTGGAACCTATAGATGAAATAATTAAATTAAAAAAAACCTTTAATAGAGATAAAGACAAAGAAGATATAGAGTTAATAAAAAAATATTTAAAAAACAAAATGAAAAATGAAATTAATCCATTAGTTCTTGCATATTTAGGTGATAGCGTATATGATGTATATATTAGAAAATATTTAATTGATAAAAATATAATGAAAGTTGATCAATTACAAAAAAAATCAATCAAGTATGTAAGTGCTAAAGGACAAGCTGGTTACATAAGGAAAATGATTGAAGATAATTTTTTTAGTGATCAAGAATTATCAATAATATATCGTGCTAGAAATCATAAAAGTCATAAAGCACCAAAAAATACAGATGTTTCTGATTATAAATATTCAACAGGGTTAGAAGCATTAATAGGATATCATTATATAAATAATAATAAAAAACGAATTGAACAAATAATTGATTATATATTGGAGGACTAAATATGTATGTTTATGGTAAAAATGTCGCATTAGAGATGATAAGAAATAATAAAAAAATATATAAAGCTTTCATTTATAAAAATTTAAAGGAAGATGAATTAATTAATTCATTAAAAAAAGCTAATGTTAAGATAAATTATTTAGAAAAATATGAAATGAATAAAATAATTGATGGTAATCATCAAGGTATAATTTTAGATGTTTCTGATTATGAATATTCTGATATAGATGAATTTATAAATAATGAAGATGCATTGGTTGTTATTTTAGATCACTTAGAGGATCCACATAATTTGGGAGCAATTATAAGAACATGTGAAGCAGCATCTATAGATGGGATTATAATACCTAAAGATAGAAGTGTATTAGTAAATGGGACAGTTATTAAAACAAGTGTGGGGACAGTTAATAATATTAAAATAGCAACCGTAACAAATTTAGTAAATACAATTAAATGTTTAAAACAAAAAGGATTCTGGATAGTTGGTACTGATATGAAAGGAACTAATTATAAAAAAATAGACTATAAAGGTAAAATAGCTATCGTAATAGGTAACGAAGGAAGTGGAATGTCTAGATTAGTAAAAGAAAATGTTGACTTTATAGCTTCTATACCTATGTATGGAAAAACTAATAGTTTGAATGCTAGTGTTGCAGCAGGTATTATTATATATGAAGCAGTAAGTAATAGAAAGCAGGGATAACTTGAATTACAAAGATTATAACGATAATGAATTAATTTCATATATATTTGAAAACAATGAAGAAGCAAATGAGATATTATATGAAAAATATAAACCACTTATTGTTAATATGGCTACAAAGATGATATCTTATTCTAATAATTTAGGACTTGAAATAAATGATTTAATTCAAGAAGGCATGGTAGGACTTAATAGTGCTATAAATAATTATAGTGAAAATAAAAATGTCACTTTTTATACATTTGCTAAAACTTGTATTGAAAGACAAATGATAACCTTAATAAGAACTTCAAAAAGACAAAAACATAAATTCTTAAATGAATCTTTATCTTTAGAATCAGAAAATGATAAAAATGAAGTGAATTTAGAATATTTTTTTGGAGATGATGAATATAACCCTGAAAATATATTAGTTAATATGGAAGAGAAAAAAAGTTTATTAAAAGAAATAAATAATATTTTAACACCATTAGAACAACAAGTGTTTGAACTTAAAATGAGTGATTTTAAATATACAGAAATAGCTGAAATTCTTGATAAAGATCCTAAATCCATTGATAATGCTATACAACGTATAAAAATAAAAATAAGAAAAATACTAAAAAAAAATAATTAAAATAATAAAATTTTAAAAAAAGTGTAAAAAAAGTGTAAAAAATGTAAATTTTATGTTATACTGTATATGGTAGAAAGTAGCAGGGCTATTTTACACTTTAGTAAGAATAAAAAGGAGATGTTTTTTATGATGGGAAACACTAATGAAGAAATTGTAAATTCAAATGATATTTTTGTTGATAATGTTTTAAACGGAGTAGCTGAAAAAGTTGATGATAATGATGATTTTTATGATGATGAAATAGTAGAAAAACCAATTGAACAATTAAATTTTGATCAAGATGACTCTGTACCTTCAAATATTTTTGCAGCCCCAGCACAATCAGAAGAAAATAATGAAGTATCTAAAGTTGACGAAGAAACAAGAATAAGTGAAGATGCAATTCATCAAATGATTGCAAATGAAACAGGTGCAGTGGAAGATTCAGATATGATAGAAACAGAAGAAGATAATGAAGTATCTAAAGCTGATGAAGAAACAAGAATAAGTGAAGATGCAATTCATCAAATGATTGCAAATGAAACAGGTGCAATGGAAGATTCAGATATGATAGAAACAGAAGAAGATAATGAAGTATCTAAAGCTGATGAAGAAACAAGAATAAGTGAA
>CANRLQ010000079.1 GCA_947631525.1 uncultured Bacilli bacterium
ATATAATTTCAAAAAATTCATTGGATAACATATGAGCATCAAAATTTTGTAATAATGGTATTTTATTATATTTAAAAAATTCATAAATTCCTAGACCGCTATTTGCTGATTCAAAAAAGTCTCTATCTACAACTGTATTCATTGGTGGTAGTGCTACTACAAAACTCATAATAAGAATAATTAAAGGATAATAATACTTTTTATAATTAAAAATTTTATTATTTTGATTTTTTGAAATAAAATAATAATATAATATTGTTGATATAAAACATATAAAATATATTAATAATATAATTCTTATTTTATGATTTAAAAAAATATTGTATTGATTTAAAATATTATATAATTCTAAAAAAACACATTCGAAAAAAGGTGCAATCATAAATATAAGATAAGATTTTTGAAAAGCAGTATAATTTATTTTTTTATTATTTGAGATTATATATAAAAAAATAGTAATTAGTATATATACTAACCAATATCTGTTAAAATACCCCCCCCCCGAGCTTATTTAGAAATAACAAACTAATTAAGGTCCCAGGAAAAGATGATATACATGACCATTGCAGTTTCTCAATATCAAAATTTATATTTTTTAATCTATGCAAAATTAATATAATAAATATAATAATATTTAATATAGTTATTGATATCCAAAGATGAATTTGTTGTTTACTAAATTGATAAATTATTATAAATAAAATATAATTTATTATATCTAAACATATTAAGGCATTCAAAATATTTTTTACCTTTTTTTCCATATTATTAATATTTTTTTTCCAATATAAATATAAAAAATAAAGAAGAAATGGGAAAAAAACACAGTATGTTAAATAATAAAATTTTATTCGTTTAGAAACATCTATATTATTCATTAAAGATTGTCCCATTGTTCTATCTGAAAATGACGTAGGTATATTATTAGATTTAAATAAAATTTGTAAAACTAATAAAAATAGACTACTTAATAATATAGTTTTTAACAAGTTTTTATTATTTAACAATTTTTTTATTTTTTCCATAAATAAACTCCTTTTAAATAATAATGTAAATTATTATAACATGTTACCATTAAAGATTTAATTTCATATTTAACCAATGGATAACATAGATAACAATTTCAATAATAACCACTTCTACAATATAACTATTTTCTTACTTACAACATAAATTTTATTATAAAATAACACTATTTAAATTATCAAAAAGTATTTTTTAATTCAATTATTTAGTATATTTAATTTACTTATTAGCATTTTTTTCTCTTGCAGCTTTTAAACTACATAAAGTATCATTTATTAAGGTAGAAGAAGTACCTTTATAGTAAGGAAAATATACTATTTTTATACCTTCTTTTGCAAATTCCTCTTCATATTTTTTCCATTTATCTGTATTATACCAATCATCACCAACAAAAAGAAAAGTTGCTCCTATTTTTTTACAAATTGTTAATTTATCCATATCTTCTTGAGCGATAGCCGCATCAACATATTTTATACTTCTAACAATTTCTATTCTTTCCTTGAAAGGTATAACTGGTTTTTTATTTTTATATTTAACTAATTCATCAGTTGTAACCCCAACAACTAATTTATCACACATTCCTTTTGCATTTTTTAAGAGATTTAGGTGCCCTACATGAAATAAATCAAAAACACCTGCAGTATATCCAATTATCTTATCATTCATATTAATATCTCCAATCTTTATTAAAATAATTTAATTTAAACATTTCTATGTTAATAAACATCCACAATATTTGTCCTGCTCTATCATTTTTTTTCGATTCTTCTAGCAACTCATCTATTTTTTTTGTATTTAACCAATCTGCATTTTTTAAATATTTTTCTACCATTTTTGAAATTTCAGGCAACCATTCAATTAAAGGTACTGGAAACCCAACTTTTTTACGGTATATAATTTCATTAGGTAAGTAATATTCTGAAACCTTTTTTAGAATATATTTTGGTATATCATATACTTCACTGTAATTTTTTGCATACTCACTCTTTGCTAAATTTTTCTTTTCTTCATTAACCCACTTCAATTTTAATTCATAAGGTACTTTTGTATTAACAAATTCAATTAATTTATGATCTAAAAATGGTGGACGTGCTTCTACACTTGCTTGCATAGTGGTCATATCAACTCTTTTTAAAAGTCCTTTAATATGATACATTTGAAAAAAACGAAATACATTTTCTTCATTACAATATTTTGAAAAATCTTCTGAAATTTTTTTATCAAAATAATCTCTATATGAAAAAGAAGTCTTCAAAAATTTATCTCTAATTACTCTTGGAACATATTCATAATTATCGACAAATTTTTCATAAAATGTTTTATCTTCATGATGATTTTCATAATCAAATGGTAATCTATAAATTTTACCATAACCTCCAAATAATTCATCTGCACCTTCTCCAGAAATAACAACAGTAATATCTTTACTTAGTACTGTTGACATAATTGCCAATGGAATTTCATTTGGTACAGCTAATGGTGCGTCGTTAAATTTTATTAACCTTTCCCACTCTTTTACATAATCATCATAACTTATTAAAATGTTTTTATGTTTTATATTATATTTATCGGCTACAATTTTAGAATATTCAAATTCATTACTATTTTCGAAACCAATTGTATATGTATTTAAGTCATCTTTATTATTTCTTGTAGAGGCTATTATTGATGAAGTAAGACTTGAATCTACTCCTCCTGATAAATAAGCACCTACTTTAACATCAGATATAGTCCATCTTTTTACAGCTTCTTCTACTTTCTTTTTTGTCTCTATTATCAATTCTTGTTCATTATATTTCACATCAAAATTTTGTCTAGGTAATTCATAATATTTTTTAATTTTGATATTTAAGTTTTTATCAATCTCCAAATATTCCCCTCCACATACTTGGTAAATATTTTCAAAAAATGTAAAAGGTTCTCTAACCATTCTATTACCTAAATATTCATCAATAGCACTTTCATTAAATTTTGGTTGTATCAAACCACTATTAAGTATGGTTTTAATTTCTGAACCAAAAATCAAAGTATCATTTTGAAGAGTATAAAATAATGGTTTAATGCTAAATCTATCTCTGATAAGATATATTTTTTTATTTTTTAAATTATATAATGCAATTGCATACATACCATTTGCCTTTTGTAAAAACCAATCCAAAGATTTATTTTGAATAGAAGCTAGTATTACTTCTGTGTCTCCTTTTGTTTTAAATTCATAATCTAATTCCTTTTTTATTTCTTGATAATTATAAATTTCACCATTGAAAACGATTAACCATTCTCCATTATTACTTATCATTGGTTGGTTTGATGATTCTTCCAAATCAATAATTGCTAATCTAGCATGCCCAAAAGCAACCTTTTCATTTAAAACTTTTGAAGATTGATTATTTGGACCACGATATGCCATACAAGATATCATTTTATTTATTCTTTCTTGTATATTATCTATTTTTTTCTTTGATATTATTCCTGTTATTCCACACATAAAGCACCTTTTTCTTTCTTAATTTTTAAACTTTCTACTATTCAATATTATATCAATATTATCTTTGTTTATCAATATTGCCATTAAAATTACAAATAATATATTAATAATTGATGTTATTATACTATTAAAATAATATAGTATACAACAAATAATATATATCATAACTAAGCTAATCAATAACTTAATATTAAGTTTAAAATTAATATATTTTTTAGTATCTATATATCTATAAATCGTTAAAATTGCATAAGCTACTAATGTAGATATTGCCGCAGCCCATAATGCAAATTTTTTGATCAATATAATATTTACTAATAAATTAATAATTGCCGCTAATATAGTAGTCTTTGATACTTGTTTAGTTTTCTTTTTTGCAATATATACTCCTCCAAATACATTTGCAATAGCGATAAATAAATTACCTAATAATAATATGGGTATATATACATATGAATTTATATAATCTTTACCTACAAAAAAATAATATATAATTGGCATTACCGCCATAACAATACAACACAAAAATGTAAAAAAATTAATAGTATTATTTAATACACCCGAAAAAAATTCATCTTTATCATCTTCATTTATATGAATAGAGGCACTTTCTTGCCAAGTCATATTAAATACTTGAAAAATATTTGATACAATTGTTGAAAATTTACAAGAAACAGCATATATTCCGTTTAATGCATTACCAATTATAA
>CANRLQ010000080.1 GCA_947631525.1 uncultured Bacilli bacterium
TGCTTCTAAAGCTTTTTTCAAAACAAATCTTGTTTGTGGCATAGGTCCTTCATAAGCATCTACTACCAAAAGAACTCCATCAACCATATTCATTATTCTTTCTACTTCCCCACCAAAATCTGCATGTCCAGGAGTATCTAATATATTAATACGATAATCTTTATAATTTATAGCTGTTGTCTTAGCTAAAATAGTAATTCCTCTTTCTCTTTCAATATCATTTGAATCCATTGCTCTTTCATCTATTTGTTCATTATCTCTAAATGTACCTGATTGACGAAGTAATTGATCCACTAATGTAGTTTTTCCATGATCAACGTGAGCTATAATTGCAATATTTTTTATTTTTTTCATTTGTACTTCACTTCCCTTTAAAGCTAACCTAGTATATCATAATTTTTAAATCATTGTAAAGTAAAACATTAAATTTTTCATTAAAAAACCAGCTTTTTTCAAATAGTTTTTTAGTATAAAATATAATTTTTTTCTATTTTATTTATAACATATAAGTGATATAATAATGATATGAAGAAGTTAAGTATAATTATATTTTTATTTTGTTTTATACCTAATATTGTTTGTGCTGATAGCAGAGTCAATGTTAAATTCAATGACTGCGTTGATGGTGATACTGCTAAGTTTATTATGGATGGTGAAATAATTAAAGTAAGATTTTTAGCTATTGATACTCCTGAAACTAAAAATCCAAAAAAAGGAATAGAAAAATTTGGAGAAGAGGCTAGTACATATACTTGTAATAAACTTAAAAAAGCTAAAAAAATAATATTAGAATTTGATAATAATAGCGATTTAAAAGATAAATATAATCGTTATTTAGCTTGGATCTTTGTTGATGATTCTTTATTACAACAAGAATTAGTAACAAATGGTTTAGCTCAAATAAAATATATTTATGGTGATTATAAATATTTGGATAATCTAAAAAAAGAAGAGAAAAAAGCTAAGGATAATAATATAGGTATTTGGAATAATAATGAAGAAAATACTTTACAAAATTATGTTAAAAACATGGATTTTAAATTAAAAATTTTAATAACTGTCGGTATTATACTTATTTTTCTAATATATCTAGTCATTGATAAAAAATATAGAAAAAAAGTCATAAATAAAACAAAACGTAAAGTCAAAAAGGAATTTATTAAACAATTTAAAAAATAAAACCATTTATAGTTTTATTCTAATACATTATGAGGCTCTAAATTAGAGTTTTTTTCATATACAACTAGTTTTTCATTTATATCTAAAGTTGCTAATAAAATTTTATCATTATCTCTATATCCTTTTACTTTTAATTCCTTTTCTAACCATTCAATATCTTTATTCATTTGATTTAAGTTATCAATCATTATATGTGAATCAATTATTACATTAGCTACTAAATCCTTTTTATTCATTTTTACTTGCATATCTTTTGGAGTTAATGGAGCATTTTCTGCTTTTGGCATTATACTTAATTTCCCATTTGCCTCTAATATAGCATATTCGATTTCATTTATATCAAAAAATCCCCCTATTCTTGTTTGTTCTAATAAATCATTGATATCCATTTTTGATTTTTTTAAATTTTTTTCTAATAATTTTCCATTTTGAATTATTATTGTTGGTGTACCTATTAAAATTTTTCTAAGTGTAATACTCTTCATTGTTACAACATTTACTAAATAAGCAACTATACCAAAAGTAAATATAGCAACTATACCATATATATAAGGTATATCACTATTAACAATTATTTCAGCAGCAAAATTACCTATTGATAATCCGATTGTATAATCAAATAAAGAAAGTTCTGATACTTGTTTTTTCCCTATCATTTTTGTTACTAAAAATAAAAAAAGAAGAGCAAATAAACTTTTAGGTATTATAATTAATAATTCGTTCATTTCAATTTTATCCATAATATCACCTATTATTATTATTTATTTTTTATTTAAATATATACAAAAAAAGGTAATTATTATTTTACCTTTTTTAAATATTTTTGTTTTATTTGTTCTTTATCAAAAATTATATTAGTTTTAAATATAAATACAGTTACAATCACCAATAAAATACCATAAATTATATATCCTATTTCATTATCATTTAATACATAAACAATAGAAGCAAAGGCAAATAGCATATCAATTATATATATTATAAAAACTGTTTGTTTTGGAGTAAAATTTCTATTCAATAGTTGATGGTGAATATGATATTTATCTCCTTCAAATAATGGTTTATGCTTTAAAGCTCTTCGTAATATAGCAAATAATGTATCTAATATTGGTATAGCTAAAATTAAAAGAGGAATAAATAGAGATGTCATTGTTACATTTTTGAAACCTAAAAGAGCTATTATTGATATCATAAATCCCATAAAATTTGATCCACAATCGCCTGCAAAGATACTTGCTGGATTAAAGTTATAAACTAAAAATCCTAAAGTTGACCCTAGCATTATAAATGTTAATATAAAATCAAGTCCTGTTTTATTTTGAATAACAGCTATTATTCCGATTGTTAAGAAATATATTGAACTTATACCACCTGATAATCCATCTAAACCATCAATTAGATTTATACAATTTATACATCCAAGTATAAAAAATAGTGTTATAAATGGTGATAAAAATCCAAATTCAATATATATTCCAAAAGCACTAAGACTTTTTATCATAAGACCGCCATAAAAGACTACAACACAAGAGGCTATAAGTTGACCTATAAATTGTTGAAAAGCTGTCAATTCTGTTATATCATCAACTACACCAATTAATATTATAATAAAACTTCCTATTAAGATACCATTCATAGCAGAACTATGTGTTCCAAAAATCATATATCCTATTAAAAATCCTAAGAATATCCCTATTCCTCCTAGTTTTGGTGTTATTTTTTTATGAATATGTCTTCCTCCTACTGGAACATCTACAGCATTTATTTGAATGGCTATTTTTTTAATAAATGGTATGATTATTACTACAGCAATAAAAGGAACAACAATCATACCAATAATTCTTAATAATAATTCTTGTGTCATAATACCACCAACAAAATTATATCATTTTATTCCTTTCATGTCTATTTATTTCTTTTTTATTATTTGTTGATTTCTTTTATTTATGCAAAAAAAAATAATTTTTACTTATCAACTAAGTATAAATTATCTAATAGTACTCCTGTACCTTCAGCTACACATGTTAATGGTGAATCAGCTATAAACACAGGGACTTTTAATTCATGTGACAACAATTGATCAAAACCATTTATTAAAGCTCCTCCACCTGTTACAACAATTCCTTTATCTATAATATCAGCCGCTAATTCTGGTGGTGTTTGTTCTAAAACACTTTTAGCTGTATGAACAATTATATAAGCACTTTCTCTTAAAGCTTCTTCTACTTCTTCAGAGCATAAAGTTATAGTATGAGGAAGTCCTGTTACTAAATCCCTACCTCTTACTTCCATTTTTTCTTTTATACAATCAGGAAATACATTTCCAATTGTTAATTTTATATATTCAGCTGTTCTATCCCCTATTAATAATTTATATTTATCTTTAATATATTTTATTATATCAGCATCAAAAGAGTTTCCAGCTATTTTTATTGATGAACTAGTTACAATTCCTCCTAATGATAAAACAGCTATATCAGTTGTTCCTCCACCAATATCTATAACCATATTACCACTTGGTTTAGCTATATCCATGCCAGCTCCTACAGCTGCTGCCTTTGGTTCTTCTTCTAAAAATACTTTTCTTGCTC
This sequence comes from uncultured Bacilli bacterium, assembly GCA_947631525.1. Classification (GTDB taxonomy): domain Bacteria; phylum Bacillota_I; class Bacilli_A; order RF39; family UBA660; genus OMSK01. The sequence goes on from CANRLQ010000080.1 coordinate 3,771, forward strand.
CTGTTTTTTCAGCTGCTTCTTTTATAGCATTTTTTTCCACTTGTGTTATATTTGATGGACAGCATATTAATATACGAGGACGAGCAAATAAGCTTTTACCATTTACTTCTCTTATGAAATGGTTTAACATTATTTCAGTAGCATCAAAATCAGCTATTACTCCATCTTTCATAGGTCTTATAGCAGTTACTTTACCTGGTGTTCTTCCTAACATTTCACGTGCCTTTGTTCCTACGGCTAATGGTTTTTTTGTTTCATTATCAATTGCTACTACACTTGGTTCATTTAAGACAATTCCTTGTCCTTTAATATAAATTAATACATTGGCTGTTCCTAAGTCTATTCCTA
>CANRLQ010000081.1 GCA_947631525.1 uncultured Bacilli bacterium
GTCGAGTTTTATTATGTATTAAAAAAATATTTCTAATGCGAATATTTTTAATGTAGTAACTAGTTAGTAAAAATACATAAAAATTTAATAAAAATTAACATTTTTTATTTGTAAATAACATTAATATATATAATTAGTCCAAATGATAAGAAAAGTATATTAAATATATAATAAATAATATAATTTTAGGTGTTAAGTGTATGTAAATTTTTCTTAAAATAATTCAAAAATCGACAAAATTCGTGTATAATTATAATTGATTAGTTTACCATAGGAGGGATAAAAATGAAAGTTGAATTTAGAATAGCAACAATTGATGATTTAGAAGGCATTATTAAATTATGTAATGAATGTTTTGAAGAAAATACTTCATTAGAATTTGCTAAAAATATTTTTGAAAAACAAAAAATGATGATAATCAAATTTATATAGTTGGGTTATTAGATGACAAAATTATTGCTCATGCAAAAATAACTATAATTCCAACTATTTATGAAAATATGAATACATATGCAATATTAAACCATGTTTGTGTTAAGCCAGAATATAGGAGACATGATATAGCAACAAGAATGTTAGTAGAATGTGAAAAAATATCAAAACAAAATGGATGTGTTTGTATGGAATTATGGTCAAATAATTTTAGAAAACCAGCTCACGAATGTTATAAAAATTATGGTTTTATTATTAATGATGCAAAATTCTTTTCAAAAGAAATAAATTAGGAGGTTTTAATATGAAAATAACTAATGTTTATGTAGGTGGTTGGTTCCAAAGAACAATGTTACAATTAACAGAAATTTATGATTTTTTAAGAGAATGTAAAACAAAGTTAAATTTAGAGCAAGATAAACTTAATGAATATAGAAAAAATTTGGAGATAGGTAAAATAGATTATTATGTATCTGGAGAAGAATATATTGAGTTTACAACTTCTTTAGATATCAAGGTAAAAATCTTTGAAGATGGCTTAATTGTTCTTAATAATCAAAAAGTTAGTGAAGATACTTTATTTGCTGATATTAACCGTGTAGCTGATTATTATGAGAATAAATTATCTCCTGCATTTAATTATCTATTTAGTTTAGGTGCACCAGTTCCAAAGGAATTAGCACATATTGAAACAGTTTAACCATATTTTATTGTTTTTGATAATGCAAGTAAAGATGAAATATCACAATTATTATCAAGAACTGAAAAACAAAAATATTTTGAATTTGTAAATGATAAATATGATGTAATAAGAGGAGATAAGTATTATTTCCTAAATAATAAAAATAAAACTAATTATGATTTTGAAAGATATATTGAGGAACAAATTTTTATTAGAGAATTTAAAGGACAATTACATAGATATTTAAATATTCATAGAATTATATGGGAAAAAATTGATGCAGTAAAGGAAAATTGTAATGTAAAAGGAAAAGATATAGTTAAATTTACTTCTAAACTTGAAGGATATTCTAAAACTATAAATCTTATTGAAGGAAGAATAAATCAAATGAGTACTTATATTTCAACAAGAGAAAAAATAGCTAAAAGTGATAAAGAACTTGCTGCCTTTTTAGCTATATCTGGTTATCGATATGAAACTTTAAGTGATACGTTAGATTATATTAAATATTTATGGGGTATGACAAAAAATTATATATCTTCAGCTCAAAAATTGTTTGATGGTCTTAAATCCGATGTAACAAATAGTTCAGTAAATAGTCTTACTGTTGTTACATCAATGAGTGCGGGTGCAACAATTATAGGCCTTTTAACTGAAACAAAGCCTGATTTTACAATATTTGGTGTTTTGTATTTCTTTATTTTAGCATTATTAGGTTGGTCTTCTACCAAAATACTTAGTACTATATCAAACAGAAGAAAATATGAAATATCAGATGTTGAATATGATAAAAATATCGATTAAAGTGAAATTTTTATGAAAAGATTTTTTGATATATTTAAGACATTACTGAAAATAGAAAATAAAAAGATATATATTATTATTCAAATGTTTATTAGTTCAGGCCTTAATAATATTTCCAGCTTATTGCCTCCAGTTGCAACAGCAGGAATTATAGCAATGGTTACATCTAACAATTTTAATGGTATATGGATATATGTATTATTATATATTATCTTTTATTTAATATATTTTGGAACATTACACTGGAATTATTATACATATACTGTTTTAGCTGATTACTATCATTTAGAAGTTCAAAAAAAATTATTTGATCATGTTGCAAATAATGATGTAATATTTGAAAAAATTTCAAAGGGTAAGATAATTGAAACTTGTAGTGATGATGTTAGATATTTGGTTGATGTTATAGATTGTGTAGTAAAAGCATCTATGAGTATCCTTAAACTTTTAATTATTTTCTTAGTTTTTATGTATTATAATATTATTGTTGCTACAATAGTTCTAGTTTTAGATTTGCTATATTTGAAATTAATGAATGATAATTCTAAAAAAGTATCAAAATATTATGAAGGAACTAGAAAATATGAAGATAAAATAATAGATATTTTAAATCAAATGCTTACTAATCTAAAACAAGTTAAAACATTAAATTTAATGCCAAAATTAAATGTTAATCTTAATAAAACACGAAAAAGATGGAAAGAACAATATAAAGGGAAAAGAGATAATATGACAACAAGATATTGCATTATACCATTTATTGTTTATATAGGAAAAATTTTATTATATATTTTATTATCGTACCTAGTTATAAATAAAAAAATGACTTTAGATAAGTTAGTATTATTAATTAGCTATTTTGAAATGACTATAACTTGTACTGATTTAATGTTAGACAATTTATTAAATTTAAGTAATTATGGAGTTAGAGTCAATAGAATTAAAAATATTCTTGATTATACACCACAAAAGGAAATTGATTTTGGTGATGTTGATAATGATTATATAAATGGCGTTGTAGAATTTAAAAATGTTTGTTATGAATTAAAAAATAAAAAAATACTTGATAAAGTATCATTTAAAATATATCCAAATGAAATTAATGCTATAATAGGGCATAGCGGTAGTGGTAAGACAACTATAATCAATTTATTATATCGATTATATAGATTTAAATCAGGAGAAATATTAATTGATAATGAAAGTATATATAATTATTCAAAAGAAGTATATTCGTCTAATGTTTCAGGAGTTTTTCAAAAACCTTTTGTTTTTGAAATGAGTATAAGAGATAATTTGTCATTAGTTGATTCTAATTTTGAAAATCAAGTTGAAGCATGTAAAAGAGTAGGTATTCATGATTTTATAATGAGTTTACCTAAAGGATACAATACCATAATAGGAGAGGAAGCACGTCTGTTTTCAGATGGTCAAAAACAATTATTAGTAATAGCAAGATCATTATTGTCAAAAGCTGAAATATTATTATTAGATGAAGTAACAAGTAACATAGATCCAACTACAACTACATTAATAAGTAAATTATTGTTGGATTTAAAAACAGATCATACAATAATTCTTGTTACACATAAACCTGAAATGATGGAAATAGCTGATAGAATAATTGTACTTAATAATGGAAAGGTAGTTTCAAAAGGAACAAATAAGGAAGTTTATAAAAAATGTAGTTTATATCGAGAATTAAAAAATAGAACATTTGCAAGTGTTAGCATTATGGAATAACAAAAAGTTAAATATATTTATACATAAAAAATTTGCAAAAATATAAGTATATAACATTTTATATTAGTAATTATTTCTGTATAAAAAATATATAAATGAAAAAAAATAAAAAAATTTGCAAAAAGTATTGCAATTAATGTCGAATTTTGATAATATGTATATGAACCATTTAGCTTTAGTTTTCATTGCACAGCTTGTACAGTGATTTAAAGCTAGACTTAAACAATTATGTTTAAGTCTTTTTTTTTATCCTAAAGCAACATCTAAAATCATCATAATTGAA
>CANRLQ010000082.1 GCA_947631525.1 uncultured Bacilli bacterium
AATTCGTGAATTATTAAGTGAATATGGATTTGATGGAGATAATACTCCAATCATTAGAGGTTCAGCTCTTAAAGCTCTTGAAGGAGATCCTCAATGGGTTGGTAAGATTGATGAACTTATGGAAGCTGTTGATACATGGATTGAAACTCCAGTTCATGACTTAGATAAACCATTTTTAATGCCAATTGAAGATGTATTTACAATTACAGGTCGTGGAACTGTTGTTACAGGACGTGTTGAAAGAGGACAATTAAAACTTAATGATGAAGTTGAAATCATTGGACTTAGAGATACTCAAAAATCAGTTGTTACAGGAATTGAAATGTTCCGTAAACAACTAGATACTGCACAAGCAGGAGATAATGCAGGTATATTACTACGTGGTATCGCAAGAGAAGATGTTGAACGTGGTCAAGTATTAGCTAAACCAGGTTCAGTTACTCCACATACTAAATTCAAAGCTCAAGTTTATGTACTTAGCAAAGAAGAAGGTGGAAGACATACTCCATTCTTCAGTAACTATCGTCCACAATTCTATTTCAGAACTACAGACGTAACAGGTGTTATTGAATTACCAGAAGGTGTTGAAATGGTTATGCCTGGAGATAATGTTGAAATGACTGTTGAATTGATTGCTCCAATCGCTATCGAAAATGGAACTAAGTTCTCAATTCGTGAAGGTGGTAGAACAGTTGGTTCAGGTAATATTTCTGAAATTATCAAATAAAAATAGTTTAATAAAAATGTATTAAAATACACCTCTAAAAAGAGGTGTATTTTTCTATGTAATCAAATTAAAAAAAGAGAAATATTTCTCTTTTTAATATATTTTTTATCGTTTTAAAATACTTTTAAGTGGAATATTATTATACATGAAATAAAGAGTATTATTACAAATTAATTCAAAATCACCAGCATATTCAACAGAAATTGCATTAAAACTCAATTTAAAATCGTTTAATCCTTTATAGGGATTATTTTTAATATCAATATTAGTAATACCACCTAAATTAAATTTTTTAAAGTTTAGTTTAGAATACCTTTCACATAATTTCCATATAAGTAAATGTTTAGAATTTAAGTATTTAAATTTATTATCATAACCATCCATTAAAACATAGGCTTCTTTTTGATCTTTTATAATAAGAGCAGATGAAGTTATTATACCATCTGGATAGTCCCTAAGCAATTTAGTAGCTTTTATAAGTTTTTTTCTGTAATAATCAAATTTTTTATCTGCTTCTATTTTTATTTCAATTAAATCATTTTGATTATTAGTCATATTTATATTAATATCAGAACATATTTGTTCTTGTTCAATATATTTTTGTTGATAATATTTTAAATATGTTCCTGTATCTAATTTTGAATAAAAAAATTCAATTTTATTTGTTTTATTAAATTCTTCATAAATATCTTTAAAATATTTTAAATCTCTTGGGTATTTATTTTTTGTTTGAAGATATAAATATTTTAAATCATCATAATTTCCTTTATAAATTTTAATTCCAATTTTTTCAGCACTTCGAATTTTAGTTCTAAAATTTTTTCTAATATTTTTAAATAAAATATAATAAGGAATACTTAGATCAATTATTGCTTCATATCTAGGTTTTAAAGCTTCAAAAAAATTATTATAACCTAAATGTCTATAACCAAGCGAAGTTAAATTTTTAAAAATATTGTTATAATAATTATTATTAGTAGTAATATTATATTTAGAATCATATGTGCTTTTTATAATTAATGGTGCTATTTTAATAGCCATAATATTTTTTTTACTCAATAATTTTTTTAATTGTACTGTAAATGTTTTTAATAAATTGATATCATTATAATCAATTAAAAAGCCTCGTGGAACATAGCCGTATTTTTTCTTTCCATTTTTATAAATAAGAATAGAAGTAGCTGCAACTATATTTTTATTATCAAATAAACCTATATATAAATTTTCAAATTTTTGATTTTCCATAACATTGGAATATTCAGTACTTTGATAAAGGGAACTCATATTATAGTTATTTCTAAAATTATTAAATTCTTCATCAGTAATTTCTTTTAAAATCAATAAAATCACCTCTTTTAAAACGTTTATATTATATCATATATTTTTCCCAAAAGATATAAAATATATTAACATAATTGTTAAAATTTGATATAATTTAATATGAAGGATATGGTAATATGTTTGAAAATAAAAAGATATTTATATTTGGTATGGCTAAAAGTGGTTATGAAGTTGCTAAATTATTAGCAAATTATAATAATGAAATAGTCATTACAGATAGTAAGCAACAAGATGAATGTCATATTGATGAATTAACTAATTTAGGTGTAAAAGTAGTCATAACTGATAATCAATTAGATTTAATAGATGAATCGTTTGATTATATGGTAAAAAATCCAGGAATAATTTCAACTAATCCTTTAGTTTTAAAAGCAAAAGAATTAGGAATAAAAATTGTTAATGAAGTAGAAGTAGCATATAATTTTTTACCTAAAAATACTAAAATAATTGGAATAACAGGTTCAAATGGAAAAACAACAACAACAACAATGATATATGAAATATTGAAAATAAAATATCAAAATGTTTTTCTAGGTGGTAATATTGGGTATCCATTATCACAAATTGTAAATGAAATAAGTGATGATTCAATTTTAGTAATGGAAATATCTGACCATCAATTATGTGATATGTATAATTTTAAAACTAACATAAGTTTATTATTAAATATAGTGCCAGCTCATTTAGATTTTCATAAAGATTATGAAACATATAAAATGATGAAAATGCGTATATTTAATAATCATACTAATAGAGATGTTGCTATATTAAATTTTGATAATGAAGAAGTAGTAAATAATACAAGTAATTTAATTTCTAAAAAAGAATATTTTTCAACAAAGAAAAAATGTCAATGTTATTTAGAAAACGATTGTATATACTATGATAATGAGGTAGTAATAAATATTAATGATATAAAATTAAAAGGTATACATAATTATGAAAATATAATGGCAACAATATTAGCTGTAAAGGAATTTGATGTAAATAATGATATAATAAAAAAATACTTAAAGGATTTTGGTGGTGTTGAACATAGAATTGAATTCGTAAAAGAATTAAATAATCGTTATTTTTATAATGATTCAAAAGCCACTAATAATGAGGCTACCATAACAGCTTTAAAAACATTTACAACTTCAACTATTTTGATAATGGGTGGTCTTGATAGAAATATTCCTTTTGATGAGTTAAGTGAATATATGAATAATGTTAAACTAATTGTTTGTTATGGAGAAACAAAAGAAAAAATAAAAGAATTTGCAAATAAAAATAATATAAATTGTATTAGTGTTGAAACTTTAGAACAAGCAGTACGAAAAGCTTATGAATTATCAAAAGAAAAAGATACAATTTTGTTATCACCAGCTTGTGCATCTTGGGATCAATTTAAATCATATGAAGAACGTGGTGAGTTATTTAAAAAAGTAGTAAATGAATTAGATAGATAGGAGATAATTATGAATATAAAAGATATAAAAGCAAGGGAAATATTAGATTCAAGAGGTAATCCAACAGTAGAAGTAGATGTTATATTAGATGATGGTACACAAGGTAGAGCAAGTGTTCCAAGTGGAGCTTCAACTGGTTCTAAAGAAGCTTTAGAACTTCGTGATAATGATAATAATAGGTACATGGGTAAAGGTGTTTTAAAAGCTGTTAATAATGTAAATACTATTATAAGAGCTAATTTAATTGGAAGAGATGCTCTAAATCA
>CANRLQ010000083.1 GCA_947631525.1 uncultured Bacilli bacterium
AATTATCAGGAGGGGAACAACAAAGAGTAGCAATTGCAAGAGCTATAGTTAATGGTCCAAAAATACTAATTTGTGATGAACCAACTGGTAATTTAGATGAACAGACAAGTTTAGAAATTATGGAAGTTTTACAAGAAATTAACAAACTTGGAACAACTATTATTATGGTTACTCATGATACTGTTATTGTTAACAAGTTAAAGAAAAGGACAATCCTATTAGATAGTGGAAGAATATTAAAAGATTACGAGAAAGGAACATATAAAAATGAAAGCGTTAAGAATACTAAGTAGAAATATAAGAGATTCATTTAAAAGTGTTTTTAGAAATTTTTCTTTATCACTTGCTTCTATTTCTTGTATTACTATAACATTAATAGTTGTTGCTATATCAATCGTTTTATCGATAAATGTTAATAATTTTACTAATTTGGTTGAAAGGGATGTAACCATTGTAGCATTTTTAGATGTTGATATAGATGATGTAGGAAGAGAAAATGTTTCTAGTCAATTAAAAAAATTGAGTAATATTCAAAAGGTTGAATTTCAATCAAAAACTAAAATAGCCAATGAAATGATGGCTTCAAGTGAAACTTTCAAAAACATAATGTCTAATTGGAGTGAAAATGAAAGTCCAATTCAAGATACTTTTCAAATAAAAGTTAAAAATATAGAAAAAATAGGAACTACTGCAAAACAAATAGGAAAAATTGAAGGTGTAGATATTGTAAAATATGGAGAAGGAATGGTAGAACAGTTAGTATCAGTATTTGATATAATAAAGAAATTTTGTATTGTAGGCGTTATTGCTTTAATATTTGTAACTGCTTTTCTAATTGTAAATACTATAAAAATAACTATTTTTTCAAGAAGAAGAGAAATTGAAATTATGCGTTTAGTAGGTGCTTCTAATTTAAATATAAGAATCCCATTTTTAATTGAAGGTTTAATATTAGGTATATTGGGTTCAATTATTCCAATTTTAACAACAATATATGGTTATATAGTTCTTTATGATAAATTTAATGGTCAGTTATTTTCACCATTTATAAAACTTTTATCTCCAACACCATTTGTATATTTAGTATCACTACTACTTATAGTTATTGGTATGTTGGTAGGAATGTTTGGAAGCTTAAAAGCTGTTAGAAAATATTTAAAAATATGATTTAATCATATTTTTTTAATGCTATTTAAAGTAAGAAAATCATGATACATAAAGTCAAATAAAAGTAATAAAAGTAATAAATAAAGTATAAAGATTTTCATATTTTAATAAGTAAATCATATAATTAGTTGGGTGATAATATGGATTTTCAAATAGGTGATATTGTTACTAGAATTTCACATAATGATGATATGTTGTTTAAAATAATTGATATTAAAAATGATGTATATTACTTAAAGGGAATAAATGTGAGACTTTATGCAGATAGTGATAAAGATGATTTAAATAAGTGGAATGAAGAAGATATAGAACATGATCGTGAATTTTTAAAAAAAGTAAAACCAGAAAAATTAGACCGAAATGATTACTTTTATTTACCTGGTAAAATACTTCATATTGATGGAGATAAAGATTATTTAGAAAGATGTTTACAATATTATAATGATGCTAATATATGGGCAGCAGGTGTACTTGAGAAGGAATGTAATATAGCAAGTAGAATTCAAGAATTACTAAAGGAATATAATCCAGATATAATTGTTATAACAGGACATGATGCATATTATAAAAAGCGTGGTTCAGAGGATGATTTATCGTCATATAAAAATAGTGCTTATTTTGCTGAAGCAATAAAGCAAGCTCGAAAATATGAAAAAAGTCATGAAAAATTAATAATAATAGCTGGTGGTTGTCAATCAAATTATGAAGAATTAATTAAATCGGGTGCTAATTTTGCTTCAAGTCCTAAAAGAGTAAATATACATGCCTTAGATCCAGCAATTGTTGCTTCTAAAATGAGTTTATCAAATATAAATGAAGATATTGATTTAAAATCAATTTTAGATAATACAAAATATGGATCATCAGGAATGGGTGGTATTATTACGAGAGGAACAATGCATATTGGGTATCCAAGATAGGGGGAAATATGACAATTGAAAAAATAAAAAAAGAACTTAATAATCATTTAGGTCAAAATGTAAAAATAAAATATAACTTAGGTAGAAATAAGTTTGAAGAATATGATGTAACAATAAAAGAATTATATAATCATGTGTTTATAGTACAATTAAATAATAATAATAATCAATTAAAGGCATTTTCATATTCCGATATAATTACCAAAACTATAAGAATAAATTACTAAAATTAAACAAAAAACTTGCATTTATGGAGAATATGTTATAAAATTAAGATGTAGATGATACTGAAGGGAGAATTAATATGGAGATAACATCTGTAAATGTACGCGTGACAGAAAAAGAAGAATCAAGAATGAAAGGTATAGCTTCAATACTATTAAATGATTGCTTTGCTATACATGACATTAGAATTATTGAAGGAGATAATGGTCTTTTTATAGCAATGCCAAGTAGAAAAACTGCTACAGGAGGATATCGTGATATAGCACATCCAATAACTCCAGAATGCAGAAAAATGTTCGAAGATGCTATTTTAGATGCATATAATAAAGAAATAAACGCATAAGCGTTTTTTTTTATGCATATAATTAAGTAGGAGGTTCAATATGGACAAGGATAATATAATTAGTACAGGTAATCATAGCATTTCTATTAATGAAAGAAAGAATATAATTATTACAGGTGTAAAAAAAATTGATAGTTTTGATGATGAAGAATTTTTACTTGAAACAAATATGGGCTATGTTGTTATTAAAGGCAGTAATCTCGAAATAGTAAAATTAGATACTTATCAAGGCAATGTATCAATTAAAGGTAAAGTAAATAGTTTAAATTATATGGAAGAATCAAATAAAAAAGAAAAAGAAGATTCCATATTTGGAAAATTATTTAAATAATGAATTTAAATACACAAATTATAACATTAATATTTTCTTTTTTATTTGGTATTTTCTTTTCGATTTTGTTAGATATTAATTATAAATCTATTTATAAAAGTAGACTAAGATATCGTATTATTATTACTTTTATATTTATTATTGATAATATGTTTATTGAAGGTGCGTATCATCAACCAACTTTTTTATATGTCTATCGTTTAACATTTCATCGCGGAATTTATTCAAGCCCATACCACCCGCAAACCATCTCGATGGTATAATAAATGCCATATATTTTGGTTTTAGTTTTTTAGCCTGCCATATAAAATACTGATATATTGGTGTAGCCTGTGCACCATGTCCTGCAGTATTTAGCTGATACGGCGGATTTCCCACAATCACATCAAAGTGCATATTTTCCATCTCCTTTGGTGTTAAATGAATAAAATTATAAGCATGTCGTTCCCTCGATTCGTCACGATCTAATTCACTCCCTTCCTTATTCCCACAGTAAATACATACTTTATTCTTATATGTATGTGCGCGATTATCATAAGAAATATTCCCCTCTGGATTGTTGAATTTTGCAATCGACTTTTCACCATTCGCATTTTTCGATGTATACAAACTCCTTCGACTCATCAATGCCGTCAAATCCGTCAAAGCTATTCCATACAACATATTATGAAAAATGTGTTCCCGCCTTTTCTCTTCGTCTGGAAATTCTTCCCTCAATCCTCCCATTAGTCGTTTCGCAATTTGTCTCAAGAAAATTCCAGTTTTACACCCCGGATCTAACCATC
>CANRLQ010000084.1 GCA_947631525.1 uncultured Bacilli bacterium
ATTCATATTCTTTATAACCTTTTGCTATTAATGTTGCCCATGGTTGTTTAATTGTTATTACTTTCATATTTATCACTGCTTTCTTTAGATAATTCATTATATGATGGAAAGCCACCTATACTTTTAGCATTTCTAATACTATTATTTATTGCATCAATTAAAATATTAGAAGCTGCTATTCCAACATAATTAACTAAATCAAAGGAAGACAAATCCAATTTTATTCGGTTTTTAGAATGTGGAGAAATTGAAAAGATAACATCTCCATCCCAATTGGTATGAACTGGATATATTGCTCTTGCCATACCATCTTGTGCTAATTCTGAAATTTTTATAAGTTCTTCTCTTGACATCTCAATATTGGTTACAATTACTGCAAGAGTAGTATTGGTTCCTCGAACTGTACAATTACTACCAAAATTTTTATCATAGTAATTATTAAAATCATATTTACCAGATTCTGAATAAAAGTCTTTTGTAATAGGATTAATTATATCACCAAATGAATTTGTTACAACAAATGCACCCACATATGCATTATCTGTAATTTCTTTTATACTAATTCCGAAACCACCTTTTATTCTATTTTTATAAAGCCATTTCCCTGTTGTTGCTCCAGTTCCTACTCCAATATTCCCTTGTTCTAAGTTAGCATAACTTGCGCTTTTAGCCATTTCAAAGCCATCTTTTAAATGTGGTCTTTCATCATTTCCTATTTTTCTATCATATATTACTGCACCTACTACACTTGGTGTATTTAAATAATCCATAACGCCTATTGAACATTCTAATCCAGCTGTGCTTCCACCCGATAACACTATAGCTTCCACTATCTTATCAGCACCTTTTATTTCATATGCTGGAATATTTATAGTACCTGTATCAGATCCTCTAACATCTACACCTATATCGGCTCCTCCATCTGGTATAATAACTGTTGCACCAGTTAAATTATTAAAATCCGTATAATGTCCTATCTTTATTCCTAGCTTTTCTAGTTCACTCATTTTTATATTCTCCTTTACCATTAAGTTATCTATATAAATTTTCTAAAACTCTAGTTAAACAATCTTCTGCTGTTTTATCAGTATTTGAAAATCTAATTCTAACTAATTTGCCATTCACTTTAAATATATAAAAATTCTTTACTTCCTTTAAAAATCCTATTATTTTTTCATTAATAGGTTTCCTTTTGACTATCTTTAAAAAACTTGTTTCATCTAAATCATCTAAAGTTACTTCTTCAAGTTTCATATTTCTAAATCTATTAAGTTTTTTCCTCTAATCTTTTTAAATTATATTTATTCATAATACCACAATCCAAATTAATTATATATTCAAATATAATTAATGTTAAATATTCAATTTTTTATAAATGGTTGAATGACGTAATCACATTTTAAATTTCTATAATAAAATTCTCTAGATTTACTATATTTTTATAATTTGGAATGTTTTTTTTAGTCTTTTTTAATAAAAAGATGCAAAATCTAAAATCACTCACTTCCTTTATTTATAAGTTGTACTAGAGGTTTAAATAAATCATAATAAATCAATTAATATTTGTCTAATTTTGTCTATTTTCTATCTATATCACTTTTCTTTATTTTCTCAATTTTTGCATATATATCATACCATGAATAAACTCTATAAATATTATTACCACAGCATTCTTCGTTATATAAAGCATTGTAACATAAAACGAGGATTAATTTGGAAATTTTATTTATGTTTAACGGTTTGTCTTCTATCATAATATCTATCTTTTCTTTCTTACATACATCTAATTTATTGGTATGAGTAAATAAAATTTTATCATATACGATATTATACTTATTTAACCATTTAATCACAATATCTTGCATTTGACTTTTATTAATATCATTCACATAAGAAAGGTTGGAACATCTGTTTGTAATTATATATATTTGATTACCCTCTTCTTTTAATTTTTTTACAACTTCACTAGCAAACCTCCTTGGAGGTTCTTTTATATAAAAATGTATTAATTTATTCCATAATTTTTTGTCTTGTATTGGTGAACCTTTAAAAATATGATATGAACCATAGCCTTTAGGATTCTTGATTACTTTATTGTACTGTTCAAAATAATACTTACTAAAATAATCTAATTCGAATTATTCAACATCTACAAGTACTCCATCAATATCAATACCTATTTTCATGATTTCACCTTCAATTCTACTAAAATCTTACATTAGTCATAATTAAGTTATTATTATTTTATACTGTTAGTTATAAAATCAATAACATCACTCTCATCTTCTTTTATATACATTTTCTCATCAGCAGTAATATCTGTAAAATATTTATTTAATTTTTTATTAACAGATATACTATTTAATGGATAACCAGGTTTTATTTTATTTGAAGGTTTATCTACAATATAAAAATCTTCCTTACTCCAAGTATAAGTTTTTTCTACCCCATTAAAAATTATTGCTATACCATAAACCCATTTACAATTTAATTTACCCTCATCACCATAGGTATGAGCTAAATTAGAATAATACTCTATCATTTCTTCATCAGAAAGTCTTTTTCCATTAACCCTTCTAACAAACATTCCTGGTTGTTTGTCTTCTGGTACATTATCAATATATAAATTATCATCCATGGCAAGCACAGGTAAATCACAAAGATTTGCATAGGCTCTTGCTTTTATAATAGCATTTTCTATTGCATTCTTTCCATCTTCTTCTACATCTATTTTTTTATCTATATCTTTTATGGAAATTATTTCTATGTTATTTTCTAAAAGACCTTTTTTAAATCTTTCTACTTTACTTTCATTTTCAGTTGCAAATAATATCTTTTTCATATACTCACTTCTTTTTTTATTTCATTTTCTATTATCCAATTTATATCCTCTATTGACTTATCTATATTAAATATACCATTACCAACTGGATAATAAACAGGATAAACTTTATATATTTTCTTATTAATCTCTATTTTATGACATATTTTCCTATTTTCAGATACAGAAATTTTTTTATTTAAAATAATAGAACTAACTTGATTTCCAAAAGTAATAATCACTTTTGGTTTAATTATATCTATTTCCTTAAATAGTAAATCAAGATATTTTTTTAAAACATCATCTGATAAAGGTCTTGCATCTATTTGTGTACATTTTCCTAAATTAGTAATAAATATTTTATTATTAGATATTTCTTCATATACATAATCACAAAATTCATAATCCCATTCTGTTGCTTTCTTTTTTTGAATTAAGCTAAATACATCTTCACTCAATAAATTAACTTTATAAAACAACTTCCATATATTTTTTGTTCCAAGCCATGGATATTTTCTACCTTTCCATAATTTATCACTTGCGATATTTTTACCAGTAGGGTTCATGAAAACAAAACAAATATCAGGATTTTTTTCACATCCACCATTATATATGGAATCTAATTTTTTATCACCATATTTAACTTGCATTTTATCATATTCTTTTTTTAAATCGGCTACTTTCAAAACAATCACCTTCAATTTTATTATTTTTATCATTAAAACATAAAAAGTATCTTATTAATAATGAAATATAAATAATTATACCAATTTACATTAATATTTTTATTTTCTTACAATTTTCAATTAGCTTAATACTTCCGATATTTTAACATAAAAATTGGCAATTTTCAACTAACTATTTATTAAATATTACTTCAAGAGTTAAATGCAACTTTTTTTATTATTTTTTTTCAACTTGCATTTAGTCTTATAATAGTATTTAATAT
>CANRLQ010000085.1 GCA_947631525.1 uncultured Bacilli bacterium
AATTCTAAATCATTTAAAATGATATTTCTCTGTGTTTGATGTTTTGTGATACCAATTTTATCTGCTTTAGTAGCAACTATCGTAACAGGTAATTTATAATACTTCAAAAAATTATACATCATTATATCATCACTACTAGGTTTATGTCTAAAATCTATTAACATAAAGACTTGTTTTAAATTTTCTCTATTAGTTAAATAATCCTCCATCATTAAACCAAATTTTCTTCTTTTACTTTTACTTAAATTAGCAAAACCATATCCTGGTGCATCTACTAAGTAAAATTTATCATTTACTAAATAAAAATTTATAGTTTGCGTTTTACCAGGATTGGCAGAAGTTCTAGCATAATTTTTTCTATTAATAAGTGTATTTATAAAACTACTTTTTCCTACATTTGATCTTCCAACAAGTAAAAATTCTGGTTTATTATCTGTTGGATATTGACTTCGTCTTACAGCACTTATTTTTAAATCAACACTATTTATTTTCATATTTAACTCCTTTATTTATCTGTACAACTATTTGGTCCATTTTGTTTACAATCTGATCTTTTACTACATTGTTCTATACTTAAGTATCCGCAAGCTTTAACACACTTTGGCGTACTACTTCCTGTTTGCATAACTTGTTTACATGCCATACCATCTTCTGCTACTGCAGGACATCCTTCAGTATATGAATAACTACTACAACCTTTTTTTGGTTGTACATCAGATGGTTCTACATAAGTACAATTACTTTCACTACTTATAAAGCAACTTATACAGGCTAATTTACTTGCACTACTACCATCTTTAATAGTTCCAAAAATAAATTGAACTATCGCTACTACAAAGAATATTGCAACACCAGCAATAATACGTCTTGTAAATTTTCTTAAATATTCTTGCATATCTTTTTCTTGTGATGCCATTACTGATTTTGCTATATCTAATATTCCTAAAACTATAATTATAACAGGAACTAATATTTTAATAGCATTAACAATATTTCTAACAAGTCTTGGTACCCCAGCAGGTATATTATCAACATTACCACATGCCACTGTAGATATTGCGAGTGCATTAACTGTCATTATACTTGATAAACATAAAATGATTAACAATAAATATTTAAAAATTTTTTTCAAAATACCACATCCTACTAAATTATATCATAAAATGAATATTTAAGCTAATTTATTTCTTCTAATTTTACACTTACTAATTTTGAAACTCCTGATTCTTGCATTGTAATTCCATATAACACATCAGCATATTCCATAGTTCTTTTTTTATGTGTTATTAATATAAATTGCGTTTTTTCTGGTAATTGTTTTAGATAAGAACCAAATCCATCAACATTGACTTCATCTAAAGCTGCCTCTACTTCATCTAGTATACAAAATGGTACAGGTCTTGATTTTAATATTGCAAAAAGCAAACTTATAGCTGTAAATGTTTTTTCTCCACCAGATAATAATGATATACTTCTTAAACTTTTCCCTGGAGGTGAAGCAACTATTTCAATACCTGTTTCTAATATATTTGATGGATCAGTTAATTTTAAATCAGCACTACCACCTTTAAATAATTCTTTAAATGTTTTATTAAAATTTTCTCTTATGATTTTAAATGTTTTTGTAAATTCTCTTTCCATTACTTCATCCATTTCTTTAATTATAATAAGTAATGTATCTTCAGCTTTTTCTAAATCATTTCTTTGGTTAGTTAAGAATTCATATCTTTCACTTACACGATCATATTCTTCTATAGCATCTACATTAACATTTCCTAATTCTTTAATTGTTTTTCTTAAAATACTAACTTTGTTTCTTGCTACTTCTTCATCCATGTCTAATTTATAAATAGTTATAGCTTTTTCATAAGTTAGAGAATATGTTTCATTTAATTTATTAAGTAAATTATCTAGTTTTACATCCATTCTATTTACTTCTATTTCTAATTCTTTTAACTCTTTATTTTTCGAATTATATAAAGTATTATCTTTTCTCAAATTTGCTTCATATTCTTCTAAATTATTACTTATTGTTATTTTTTCTCTTTTTAAATTTTCTAATTCTATTTCACATTTATTCTTTAGATCAATTGCTTTATAATATTCATTTAATATACTATTTTCTTGTTCACTCAAATTATTATTGATAATATCATTTGTACCATTTATTTCATTAGTTGTATTTTCTAACTTAATATTAATTTCATTTAAATTATTTTCTTTTGATTTAATAATTTCTTGTATATTAATTTTATCACGATTTATTATATAAATTTTATCCTCTAAATTTTTATAGTTATAATCAACATCATTTATTTGATTTTCTATTTCTTTTATATCTTCAATTAATTTTTCTTGTTTCTTTAAGTTATTTTCAAGTTCATATTTTTCACTAATAATATTTTTTTGTTTTATATTATTTCCACCAGTTATTGAACCACCAACATGTAAAAGTTCTCCTGTTAATGTTACAATTTTATATCTATGATTTATAAATTTACTTATTTTATTAGCATTTTCAATATTATCAACAACTAAAACATTTCCTAATTGATTTTCAATTATACTTTGATATTTCTTATCAAATTTTATTATTGAAGATGCTGTTGATATAAAACCATCCATATTATTTAAACTATTTAAAATATCTTTATCAACATATTTTGCTTTTATTATATTAAGTGGAAAGAAGGTAACTCTTCCTAAATTATTGTTTTTTAAGTAATTAATTGCTTCTTTAGCACATACTTCATTATCTACTACAACATATGAAGAAGCTAATCCTAGTGAAGTTGTAATAGCTAAAGAATATTTTTCTTCTACTTCTATTAAATTTCCAATAACATTATGAATACCTTGTAGTTTTACATTATTAATAATATTTCTAACAGCATTTGGAAGACTACTATTATTTTCTATACTTTCTTTTAAATAATTAATTGTATTTTCTTCTTTTGTTTTTTCTCTTAATTTATTACTTAAATTGAATTCTAAATTGATTTTTTTCTCTTTTTCATCTTTTATATTTTTTTCTACTATTTTATATTCTTCTTCTTTTTTTAATAGACTTTGTTTTTGGACTTCTATTTCTATTTCTAATTTACTTATTTCATTTTTTAGTTCTAATTCTTTTTCTTTAAGCTCTAAAATATTATTTCTTAATTTATTGTCTTCTACATTATATTTTTGTCTTTCTAAAAGAATTGTTTTTTCACTATTTAATTTTTCAACATTAGTTGTTTTTTCTATTAATTCTCTATTTAAAATATTTATTTTTTCTTTTATTTTATTTAAATCTAATTTATATTTTTCTATTTTAGCTTCATTATTTGTATTATATGTAGAAATTGATATTATTTCTTTATTTATATCTTCTATTTTTTGTTTAGATTGTGTATATTTATAATTTATATCAGTTATATCCTTCGTAATTAAAGCTACTTCAACACTCTCTAATTCTTTATTTTTCTCTAAATAGATTATAGCTTTATCTCTTTGTTCTTTTAATGGTTCAACTTGATTTTTTAATTCATTAATAATATCATCAACACGATTCATATTATCGTGTGTTCTTTCTAATTTTCTAATTGCTTCTTCTTTTCTCTTTTTATACTTTAACACTCTTGAGGCTTCTTCAAATATTACTCTTCTATTTTCTGGTTTACTACTAATGATTTCTTCTACTTTACCTTGTGAAATTATATTAAATGATTCTTTAGCAATTCCACTATCTAGTAATAAATCATTAATATCTTTTAAG
>CANRLQ010000086.1 GCA_947631525.1 uncultured Bacilli bacterium
TTAATTTAGCACCCCATGTCGCAATAACACTAAAAGTTGTTTCAGCAATTGCACTTGAATATCCTAAATTAGTCAGTGTTCTAACAACTGTTAATGTATCAACCATAGAATATGATGATTTTAATACATCAATTATGATAAAAGGTAGTGCGTAATAAATAATTTGTTTAAATAAATATTTTGTATTATATTTTGCTTCATTTCTTGTTATAGAAGCATCTTTATTAAATATATTTTTGTTTTTATGAATTTTGTATGCTAGATATAAATAAGCAAATAAAGCACCAATAGTTGCAGCAAATACAGATATTCCAATAGCTATTTTTTCATCTAAATGCATTATTCTTAAACTAACATAACATCCACCTATAATAATTATTACACGAATTAATTGTTCTAAAACATTAGATATACTAGTAGATGTTATATATTTATGTCCTTGTAAATAACCTTTTGTAACACTAAGAATAGGTACAATAAGTAGGGCAGTTGAAATTATTCTAATTACAAAGGTAACATCACCTATGGAATTTCCACCTTGAATATTACCTAATATTATTTTAGCAATTAATGGAGCTAATAGGAATAAAATAAGAAAGAAAAATATTCCTAAACTTACAATTATTTTTAAACCAATTTTATATGTTTTTTCTTTCGTATAATCATATCCTAAACTGTTATATTCACTAACGAGTTTACTCATAGCCATAGGAATACCACTTGTTGATAAACTTAGAAAAACAGCATAAATAGAGTAGGCATAACTATATAATGCGCTTCCTGTTTTAGTTAACATTGCATAAAAAGGTATAACATAAACAAGGCCAATTATTTTACATATTACAATTCCTAAGGTTGCTATAAAAGAACCTTCTAAAAAATTATTTTTTTTCATAATTTAAACTCCTTTATATTAAAAATTTGACACATGGTCAAATTTTAATAAGATGTAATTCTATCAGAAAAAGATTTAGAACCAGATGGTATATTAACATAAGATCTTGGATTTAATAATTTTGCATAAAACTTAGATGAAAATGCATAATAATCGGTTCCAACTAAACCTGATAATAAAGTAAAGTGAACGTGTGCTCCTGTTGAACATGAATCCCAAGGAGTAGATGCTCCACCAACATGTCCAATAACAGTATTTCTTGTAACTGTTTGTCCTTTAGATACATTTATTGTTAGTAAATGCATATATAAACTAGTGTAATATTTTCCATTTATATTATGGTGTATGTATACCATATTACCACCACAACGATATTTTCTAGTTATAGCAGCAACTGTTCCATTTGCAGTAGAATATACTGGTTTTCCTAGGATACTTTTTCCTGTTATATCAAGTCCTGTATGGAAATCACTTACTTTTTTACCTCCAAGATAATAAGTACGATAACCAAAGTTACTACTTACAAAACCATATTCAACTGGTCTCCAAAATTTTGTATCAGGTGGTAATGTTTTTTTACCACATGTAGCTATATTTTCAGTATCTTTACATCCTTTTTTTTGATACATTTCAATAATTTCTTTTTGAACTTTAATTGATTCTTCAATATCTACTTGTATATCAACAATATCTTCTAGTTTGCTACCTAGACTATCATATTTACTTTCAAGTTCTTTTTGTTTTTTATCTAATTCAATTTTTTGTTGTTTTAATTGTTCTGTTTTTTGTTTATTAGTTTTTATGTTGTTATTATATTGTTCTATTAAGGTATCATTATATGATGACATTTGTTCAGCAACAGCTGTTCTGTAAATAAAATCCGTAAAATCTTTAGCACCAAACATGTATTCTAAATAAGCAGAATCACCACTAGATATTTGAGTAAAATTTAAAATTTCTTTTATTTCTTGTGTTTTTTCCTCAATATCATTATTTAATATTTCAATTTCTTTATTTAATTTATCAATAGTTTCATAATTTTTAGTAATGGTATTTTGAATACCTTTTATGTCACTATTTATATTTGTCATTTCTTGTTCTGTAACTTGCTTATCTTCTTTATTTTCTTTTAGTTCTTGTTCTGTTTGTGAAAGTTCATTTTTTAAATCACCTAATGTTTTAGCATCTACATTTGTTGTTGGAAAAAAATTTAGGATAGTTATAAAAATAAATATGTTAATTAGTTTTTTCAATTACATCAATCCTTCCTAATTATCAGTATTATAATTATAACATATAAAAATTTTATATTCAATTTTATTTAAGTAATTTACATTTTTTTACATGTTACATGTTACAAGGAATTTTTTTATAAATTGTTATAATCCTTATATTTTAATCTTTAAAAGTAGGGTAGTAAACTAACTTTAAAATTTAATATATACTTTATGCTTTAAATATAGATTTTTATTAAAAAATGAATTTTTAAATAGAAAAAAACAAATTCAATTTTGTTTTTTTAATTATACAAATCTTTAATATTTTCAATAACTTTTGTATTTTCATTAACATCTTTTTTTCTTTTCTTTATTGGTTTTTCATCAAATACCTTTATTCTAACATCATTTTTATCATTAACAATTGCTTGTTCGACTTTTTTATTTTGAATATTATCATAAACAGTAATTATGTAATTTATTAATGTTATTATTTGAAGATTAATAGTTACATAAATAAAGCCAATGGTTGGAGTTTTAAATATGTTAAAAAAGATACATAAAAATCCAAACACAACAGTAATAAATAAGGAATTTGTTTTAATTTTCCCTATTAATAGTGATTTAATTATGTTAGTTTTAAAATATGAATATAAATTAACAATGCTAATAAATATTTCAAGTATAATTATAGGAATAAAAAGATTAAATTTTTTTAATAAACAAGCTATTAATCCAACAGCAAATATTTTATCAGCAACTACATCTAATTTAGCCCCAATTTCGGTAACAGTATTCCATTTTCTAGCAAGTTTTCCATCAAATAAATCTGTTATACAAGCGATTATTATTAGGATAATGGCTGTATTATAATGATTAGTTGTTCCTAACACAATTATGATAGGTGTTAAAATTATTCTTAAAATTGTTAAAATATTAGGAATTACAACTTTTATTTTTGCTGAATTTAAAATATCTTTTTTCATTAAACCACTCTCACTATCTATAATAACTATATTCTAACATGTAAATAAAAAATAATCAATAAGAGAATAAATAAAATATTTTTTAATTGATAAAAGATTGTTTTTATAATAAATTTTAAGTATAATATTCCTAAAAAAGGAGAGAAGAAACTTATGGTAAACAGATTAGAATTAAAAGATGTATTACAAAACTATTTTGATTTAGAACAAGTTGATTTCTTTCTAAATAAAAAAATCAATACTTTATATAAACAAGGACAAATTGATAATATTGAAGAAATATTAATTGTACTTAAAAATTATAAATTATTAAATTTAGTTTTAATTTGTCCTACTATTTTAGCCTATGGAAAAATTGAAGAAATAAAAAATATTTTAAATTTATTGGAAGAAAAAGAACTATTAAAC
>CANRLQ010000087.1 GCA_947631525.1 uncultured Bacilli bacterium
GTTTACTGTTTCATAAAATTTATTTTCTAAATCAAGTAATGTTACTTCAACATTACCTTTTACTTCCTTTTTATTTTTGAATAATCCTATTAAGAATTCTTTTTCATCTATATTATCTCCATCATAGTCTTTAATCTTTGTTATTTTAAAACCATTTTTAGAAAATAAAGATTTTTCCTTAGTTTCTGAAATCTTAATATATCCTTTATTTGCTAAATATATAAGTAAAGAAACAACATCTTTGTTATTAGCTTTTCCTTTGTAAAAAAATCCTACTTCTAAACTATTGAATCCTTCTGGTGGATAAAATTCAACTGTTTCTATAACTTGATCATCTTTTCCATACTTATACCATAATACAATTGATATTATTAAAAATAATATTGGAAGAATAAATTCTAAATAAATTATTTTATTAACTGGTAAACCTGCTCCAACAAAGTATCCTTCCGGTAATTCACATCTAACAGTTAAAGCTTCTCCAGGATTTAATATACCTTTATAACTTCCAACTATTTTATTATCACTTACTGTATATATAATATTAGTAGTATCTGTAGAACCTCTTTTTCCTAATGAAAATCCTAATTTACTTATATCAAATCCTTTAGGCATTGTTATTGTAAATGTTACATTACCTATAACTGTATCCCAATCTGTACCAATTATATTAAAATATAATTCATCATAATCCTTAGAAGAATCTTTACCTAAATTATAATTATATTTTATTTTATAAGTTTGTTCTCCTTGTACAAGACGATTAGCTGAACCTATTTGTATTTTATATTCCCCATTTTGTTTTGTTGTAGTATACTCATTATCAACTTCTAAATTAGTTACTTTTGTACGATTAGTAGATGATGTCCCATCTAATCTTTCAATTTTATTTTTTAATGGAATTGTTCTAAATATTCCATGTTTTGGAACATTAAAATATGTTGTTATTGTTTCTGTTATATCATATATATTATTTTCATTAACTACAATATCAATATTATATTTATCAATTACATAGTCATATGATTTATATATATCATTTTTACTAGGTACTTCTAATGATGTTGAATTTAAAATATTATTATCAACTATATCAATTGATAAACGATAATAACTTATTTCGTTAACTTTATGCCCATTTAAAATATCTAAACTAGCCATTTGGTTAAAATAACTATTGTTTTTTAAAGCAATTCCCAAACTAGATCTTTGTGCAATTAATTTATAATTTGAATCATAATAATAAACTGTTGAATTATAGTTTATATTATTTTTTGAATTATTTGTTATTCGTCCAGATAATCCAAATGCTTGTGTAGATGTAGATGAATAATCTTTAAACACTAAGTTAGAAAATAATAAATTCCCAACTTCTAGTTTTTCTTGATCACTTACTTTAACATATGATGTTTGCTTAGATAAAGCATATGTTTTTGATGGGTAGGTAAATAATAGTGATATTGAAATTACAATTAAAAATAATAGTCTCTTAATATTTCTTTTCATTGTTTACTCCATAATTATAATTCGACTTTTACATTTTCTCTTTCATCTGAATTTATTTCAAACATCGATTTTGATTTGTAACCAAATAATTTAGCAAAAATATTACTTGGGAACATTTCAACTTTATTATTATAAATTCTAACAACCGCATTGTAATATTTTCTTGATTGAGCTATTTCATCCTCTATTAATTTTAAATCATTTTGCAAGTTTAAAAAATTCTCATTAGCTTTTAAATCAGGATAAGCTTCTGCTAAAGCCATTATTTTACTAATGTTTCTAGAAATTTGTTTATTAGCTTTTATTTTTTGATCATCAGACATATCATCATAATTACTATTTCTAAGTTCAATAACTTCCTTTAGTGTACTCTTTTCATGTTCCGCATATCCTTTTACTGTTTCAACTAAATTTGGAATTAAATCCCATCTTTTTTTAAGATATACATCCATAGTGGAAAAAGCTTCCTTTACTTTATTAGTAAGTTTTACAAAACTGTTATATAAAGCAAAGATATAAATAAGAATTACAGCTATAATTGCAATAATAATGTAAATCCACATATTTTCCTCCTTATTAGTTTATGATAAATAATAGACTAAAACTTTAAAATCAACTATCTTACCTATCGTAATAATAATATCATATGTACTAAAAAATGACAATCTTTTCAACCAACAAAATAAATAAATTTTTTATCTATGATATTTTTAATTAATAAAAAAAGTCATATCAGAAACTATGATACAATGTAGTGATAACAAAGTATCAACCTTCAATTAAATGACTCATATTTATTATAATTAAAGTTTCTAAATAATAAAGATAAAGTAAAGTTTTCTAATTAATCTATTGTAATAATGAGGCATTAGCTTACCAAGAGCCTCCGCCTCCACCACCAAATCCGCCTCCTGAGAAGCCTCCACCTGATGAACCGCCTCCTGAGAAGCCTCCACCACTACTCGAATAACTAACAGGAACAGATGTCATAGTACTTTCTGCAACGGACATTGTATCATCTACAAATGTTCCAAAATTAGTAATACTAAAATTACTATATCCATAATACCAATCTGGTGCTTGCATTGTTATATTTTCAAACTTTTTAATCCATTTATCTGATATTCCTAAAACATAGGTATAAGGCAAAATATCATAGAAATATGAAGGGTTTTCCATAACCATTGCTTCTAGTTTTTCTTTTTCAGCTGTTTCTAAAAAATTTTTAAATCCTCTTAATCTACCTAAAATTTCATTTCCATATTTTGTCCTTTTTGGTAAATATTTTAAACATATAGCCATACCAAGAATAAACAATAACCCTAGACCATATCCTATCAAATAAATTTTATCTTGAAGTAATGCTGGTAATACTATTGAAAGCCAAGGAATTCCAGCAAAAGCTCCGCCAAAAATAAGTCCAAACAATTTAGTTATTATTGTTGAATTAGTAGGTACACCATTAACATAAACTGTTTTTGGACCACCAAACAATAATATAAACATAACTGTAAAACCTACACCAGGAAATAATAATGCGAATACTAAAACAAAAGAATCTGAATATTCAACAATAGGAGGAATTGTGATTAAACAAAAACTTATAATCATCATTAACACTATAAATATATTTTTTGAAGATGCTTTTCGCTCATATACTTTATTTTTATTTCCCTTACTATTAATATTACATAATATTTTATTTACTGTTTTATAAAATTTATTTTCTAAATCAAGTGATGT
>CANRLQ010000088.1 GCA_947631525.1 uncultured Bacilli bacterium
GTAGTGGTAAAAGTAGTTTAGCATTTGATACTATATATGCTGAAGGTCAAAGAAGATATGTAGAATCACTTAGTGCATATGCTAGACAATTCTTAGGTGGTTCTGAAAAACCTGATGTCGATTCGATAGAAGGATTATCACCTGCTATAAGTATTGATCAAAAAACAACTAATAAAAATCCTCGTAGTACAGTTGGAACAGTAACTGAAATTTATGATTATTTAAGACTACTATTCGCAAGAATAGGTATTCCATATTGTCCAATTCATAATAAACCAATTTCAAGTCAAAGTATAGAGGAAATGACTAACCAAATTATGAATTTAGAAGAAAATACAAAAATAAGAGTATTAAGTCCTATTGTTTTTGGTGAAAAAGGTACACATCAAGATTTATTAGAAAAGTTAAAAAAAGATGGTTATATAAGAGTTGTTGTTGATAATCAAGATTATGATTTAACTGAAGAAATAAAATTGGAAAAAAATAAAAAACATAGTATTTTAGTTGTAATAGATAGATTAATAATTAAAAGTACAATTAGAAGTAGATTATACGAATCTATAGAATTAGCTGCTAAATTATCAAAAGGAAAAGTCGTAATTGATGTAGTAGGTGGAAAAGAAATCGTAATGAGTGAAAAATATGCTTGTCCTGATTGTGACTTTTCTTTACCAGAATTAGAACCTAGAATGTTTTCGTTCAATGCACCATATGGAGCTTGTCCTGATTGTAAAGGTCTTGGTGTAAAGATGAAGATAGATGAAGATTTAGTTATACCAAATAGAGATTTAAGTATAAATGCTGGTGGAATTAAAGTTATTAATTTAAAAGATGATACTAATATTATTTCAACACAAATAACTACTGTTTGTAATTATTATGGAATTGATATGAACGAACCAATAAAAAATATAAAAAGAGATAAATTAGATATATTATTATATGGTACACCAGATGTTTTAGAGTTTAATTATGTAGCAAAAAACGGAAATAAAAGAACTCAAAAAGATTTTTATGAAGGTGTCATAAGTAATTTAGAAAGAAGATATGTTGAAACTAAAAGTGGTTGGATTAGAGAATGGATAGAAAGTTATATGACTGAACTACCTTGTGAGACATGTCATGGTTCAAGATTAGATGATTCAGTTTTATCAGTAAGAGTTGGTAATAAAAATATTTATGAGGTTACTATTTTAAGTATTAAAAAATTATATGATTTTATTACTACATTAAAATTAAATAAAGAACAACAAGAAATAGCAAATTTAATTATCAAAGAAATTGAATCAAGACTTAAATTTTTAATAAATGTTGGTCTTGAATATTTAACATTATCAAGAAGTGCTGAAACTTTATCAGGAGGAGAAGCCCAAAGAATAAGATTAGCTACTCAAATTGGTTCAAGATTAACAGGTGTTTTATATGTTTTAGATGAACCATCAATTGGATTACATCAAAGAGATAATGAACGTTTAATTAATTCATTACTTGAAATGCGTGATTTAGGGAATACTTTGGTTGTTGTAGAACATGATACTGATACAATGCTTGCTGCTGATTATTTAGTTGATATTGGTCCAGGAGCTGGTATACACGGAGGTAAAGTAGTAGCTAAAGGTACACCACAAGAAGTTATGAATTGTAAAGATAGTTTAACTGGTAAATATTTAACAGGTAAATTAAAAATAGAAGTTCCTAAAAAAAGAAGAAAAGGAAATAAAAAATTTATTGAAATAAAAGGAGCAAAAGAAAACAATCTTAAAAATATAAATGTAAAAATACCTTTAGGAACCTTTATTTGTGTTACAGGTGTATCAGGAAGTGGAAAAAGTACTTTAATAAATGAAATATTATATAAAGTATGTAGGAATAATTTATATAAAACAAAGGAAAAACCTGGTCAATATAAACAAATAAAAGGATTAGAAAATATCGATAAAGTAATTGATATTTCCCAAAATCCAATTGGAAGAACTCCACGAAGTAATCCTGCTACTTATACAGGGGTCTTTGACGATATAAGAGATGTTTTTACAGAAACAAAAGAAGCAAAATTAAGAGGTTATGATAAAGGAAGATTTTCATTTAATGTAAAGGGTGGTAGATGTGAAGCATGTTATGGTGATGGTGTTAAAAAAATAGAAATGCATTTTTTACCAGATGTATATGTTCCATGTGAAGTTTGTGGTGGAACTAGATATAATACAGAAACTTTACAAATTAAATATAAAGATAAATCAATTTATGATGTTTTAGAAATGCAGGTAGAAGAAGCATATCATTTCTTTGAAAATATTCCTAAAGTAAAAAGAAAATTACAAATGTTAATGGATGTAGGACTTTCTTATATTAAACTAGGACAAAGTGCACCAACTTTATCAGGAGGAGAAGCAGCTCGTGTAAAATTAGCTAAAGAATTACAAAAAAAACCAACAGGAAAAAGTTTATTTATATTAGATGAACCTACTACTGGATTACATACTGATGATATTAAAAAATTATTAAAAATCTTACAACAAATTGTTGATAATGGTGATACAGTAATCGTAATTGAACATAATTTAGATGTTATTAAAGTATCAGATTATATTATTGATTTAGGTCCAGAAGGGGGAGATAATGGAGGTACTATTATTGCTACTGGTACACCTGAAGAAATAGTAAAGGTTGAAAATAGTTATACTGGTAAATATTTAAAACCATATATATCTGAATAAAAAATTTTTACTAATAAAAAGGCTAATTTAAAAAGATTAGTCTTTTATTGTGATTAATAATAATTATTTAAACAATTTTTTCCAAAAGTAATAATGATTTTATATATAATAAACTAGATTTTTTATTATTTCTATAGTATACTAATAATGGACATGTTTATAATAAAGGAGTATTTATGAACAAAATATTTGAAAAAATTAATTCATTAATGAAAAATGATTTAAGTTATAAAGAGATAAGTGAACAACTAATTGAAATTTATTATTTAATAGGTAAAAACTTAATGGGTAAAACATATCAAGATGCTTATAAATTAGAATATCAGTTAAGAGAAAAGTATGGGTTAACAATAGGTTTTAGTAAAAGAAATATTTTAAATATGATTAAATTTTATGAAATTTATCAAAATAGTAATATAAATAAGTTAA
>CANRLQ010000089.1 GCA_947631525.1 uncultured Bacilli bacterium
TGCTTGCTCTATGTTTTTTGATGCAAATAAACCATCAAAAATTTTTTTATCACATAAATTTGATCCAACAAATCCTGTATATCCTACTAAAAACGTTTTCATAATACATCTACTTTCCTTCCAATTTTTTGATTTTAAATATTTTTAATATTATATATAAACATATTTGAATAAAACCAAAATACCATAATACATAGTTCATATGAATATGAATATAGGAGTGAGATTTTCCCAAAATAAACCATGATAATGTTGTAAATAAAAATATTAAATACATGTAAAAATCTTTTTTACATTCCTTTTTTTTCTTTATAAATATATTTATAATTAATATTATAATTGTTACAATTATAATTGGTTTAAAATATTTGCCATTTATTCCAAATATAATATCTGTATTCCATGAAAAATATTTTTTTACTGTTTGAAATATAGAAGCTTGTATAGATTCTGCATATACTGAATCCTTAAATTGATTTGAACCTGGTAAATTAATTGTTCTTCTAGCTATATCTTCTTTATATATTGATTCTAATCCAGTAAAAATATTTCCGTTCCCTCTTAATGATGCATGTACAAATAATGCTGTCATAAATGCTAATAAACATGTTATTCCTACTATAAATATTGTTTTAATAACTTCTTTTTTATTACTTTTTTCATTTGATAATTCAATAAGTAAAAAGCTAATTGTAGATAACATTATAGTTGTGATAAATTCATATCCACATAGACATTTTATGAGCATCGAAATAAATATAAGTGGAACATATATTTTCTTCTTATCATAATTATTTATTAACATTAAGGAAAATAGTAGTGGTAAAAACCATGTAAACTCTACCCAATATAAGTTTTTGGAAAAAGCAGCAATCCATGGTGACAATAAAAAAGTTAAATAAAATGCGATTGCTAATAATTTATTTATTTTCTTATATATCATTTTACAAATCATTACTAATATAACTGATAATAAGATACAACATATTATTTTCATTACTTTAATACTTACATGTAATTTATTATACATAATTGAAAACAAATAGCCTTGTAATCCCACTTGTGATATGTAATTATTAAATTTGTATTCTTTATGGTAATTATTAAAATTATTAATTAGATTTGGTTCTCTTTCATTTTCTTTTATATTGATAATTGATAATCCATATTTTGTATGACTGGAATATTTTTCTTGATATATTTTGGATAACACCAAATATTCTGAATATGATTCATAGGTATTACTATTCATATTTTTATTTCTATTGAAAATATTATAATTAAAACTTAAAAATAGTATTATTATACTAAGAAATATAAATAATATTTTTTTCATAAGTAAGACTCCTTTACATTTTAATTATATTTTAACATATCACCTTTTAAAATAGATATACTTTTTATTTTTACACCATTTAATTCATCGATACTTATTTTATTTATATTACCTTTATACCACTCATAAAATGAACTTATTCTTATTTTATATGTATAATTTCCTTTAAATATAGAAAATATTATTTTAGTTATTTTGTTATCATTACTTATTAAATTAAGTGTAATATTTGTATCGATATTACTTTTTAATTTAATTTCTATATAATTACCACTATTTTTTTCTATTTCAGCTTCATTTATATTAATAGTTTTAGAAGCGGTTTGTAATATTTCTTTTGTATTTATTTTATCATATTCACCCCATATATATGGTAAATAACCTAAATTTACTACTTTTTCTTTATCAAAATAATTTTTTAAGTTTATTAACTGAAATTTATCATTTGCTATATCGTTTAGTTTAGATATCTTTTGTTTTATTTTATCTTTTTTTATCCATATTTCATAATTGTTTACCATTAATATTGGTTTATAATTTTTATATAAATATTCACTAATTAGATAATATCTATAATCATTTAATATTTCATCTAATGATTCTGAAAGATATTTTTTCTTTGCTTTTAAAACTACTGGAATATCATATTTTGATTGTTCTTTTAGAAATTGTTGTTGTGTATATTCTCCACTTAATAAACCTGGAGATTGATTTATATAGACAGGCTTTTCGTAATCCATAAGTGCATATAATAATGTCTGATTTGATAAATCTAGATATGTTTCATCATTGGATAATAATACCTTTAAAACTTGTTCCAGATCTTTATATTCGTTTTTCATTTTATCTGTGATTAAGACTCTATTAACTTTTTTGTCATATATTTCATTTTGTAAACTAAATGTTGTATATTTATTTAAAGAATCATTTACTAAGTTACTATAATTTCTTGAGTAAGGTGAAAGCAATAATGGACTTATAATCATTATTAAAACATAAATTAACCAAAATTTATATGGTTTATTTTTGAATTGTATAGTAAATAATGGTATATAAATAGATACACATCCTAATATAATACTAATTTGTTGTTCGACCAAAGAATGTCTTACAATTCCTCTTGGAATATTAAAAATATAGTATAATCCTAAAAAAATTACAATTATATTAATTGGTTCTATTTTATTTATTTTTTTTATTTTATTAATAGTATAAACTAAACTTAAAACTATAATTACTGGTAAAAAATTGTATAAAATTGTATAAGCTAACTGTGAAGTTGAACCAATAGATTTATAGGCCCAATTTACATTAGATAGGGATAGTTTTAAAAATTCTAGTACCCTTGATATAGGATTAATACCTTTAAATAAACATAACCCTAAGTACAATAAAACAAATAATGTTACAATAGTTATAAATGATAAAATTATATTCCTATAATTTATTTTATCCTTTTCCTTGACTGATAAATAAATTAATATTATTATACTAGCCAAACTAGCTGAAAAGGCAACATCTAATTTCCATAAACATATAAATATGAGTGATAACCAATAACCAAAATATGATAGAAAAGTTTTCTTTTTTATAGCATTTAATAATGTTATAATTGCCAAAATTCCAAAGTACATATATCTTAATTGACCATCATCGGCTAATGGTAAAAACAATATTGTCAAAAATGCTATATCTCTTGAAAAAATTTTTGTAAAAAATAAATATAAAAATAAGTAAAAAAAGATGAATTCAAAATTTGAATAAATATTAAATATTGCACCAAAATAATCTTTATTTAGAA
>CANRLQ010000090.1 GCA_947631525.1 uncultured Bacilli bacterium
TCGTAGCCAAGCGGTAAGGCACCACACTTTGACTGTGGCATTTCGCTAGTTCGAATCTAGCCGAGGCAGCCATTTTTCGATAATTTGTCCTGTTAGCTCAGTAGGTAGAGCATCTGACTTTTAATCAGAGGGTCACAGATTCGAGTTCTGTACAGGACACCATTTAAAAATTAAAACTCTTATATTAAGAGTTTTTTTTTGCTAAAAATCTAGTTGGGAAAATTTTGACAATACATTTTAAAATAATGGTTATATATTTTATGATTATTGATATATCTTCTTTACATTTAAAAAAATGACAAATTAATGTCATTTTATAACATAAGGCTTATCAATAGATCCATTTCCTTCAGTAAAGATTATATCGCTACTTACTGTTGTGACAACTCTAAGTTGTGCTGTAGATGATGCATTAGTTAAAGTTGGAAATTCATAAATTCTATATACTTTATATGAGTTAGAAGCATCAGCGGTTATAGACCAAGCTGAATCTATTTGTGATAAATAATTATAATTTTTACATTGATAATTATATATATTATTACAATTTTGTTCTAAGCTTGCTAGAAAATATTCATTTAATTGCAATAAACCAAGTGGTTGCTTTTCAATTACTTTACTACATTCAATCGAACCATCGTTTACTGTTGCATTGGCGTTTCTTTTTCCTATACATAAACTCATTGGAACAATTAAACCTCTATCATCATCTGTAAAATTATCAGATTTAAAGTAATTTTCAAGACTATCTTTAATTCTACTTACGTTAAAATCGTTTTTACCTATTTCGTATTTTTTTTCAGTATTATAACGATCATCCCAAACAATTTTTTCAGATTTATCAATTAATAATAAACGAATTGTTTTATCACTATTTACTCTAAGTATAACCCATTTTTTACCAGCAAAACTAACATAGTTATTTAAATTTTCTCCTCTAAATAAATAGTAATCATTAACTTTGTATAATCCGTTTCCAGTTGTAACAATATTTTTCTCATTAGTTATAACATCAACAAGTAAATTAGTTTTATAATCATTTCCACAATCTACATATGGAATATAAGAATAAAAACCATTATTTTTACTGACTGTTACATGACCAGAACAAGATAGACCTTTCTTTAGTAATTTGTCTAAACTTTTTAATTCTCCAGCCTCAACTAATTCATTAATAGTTATTTCCTTTTTACTACCATTTTCCTTTGGTAAAAGTTCAGGTTCTTTATCATAATATGAAATAGCGGCTGTTTTAATTTTTTCTTCCAATTTATCAGCACTTATTCTACTACCAATAATTGCTTTTATAATGAATAATAATATTAGTAAGATAAATAAAGCTCCAACTCCTATACCAACATATAAAAATAGTTTCTTATTTAAATTGTCACCGTTAAATTTTTCTTTTATTTTTTCTAACATAATTCCCTCCTTATTACTTAAATTATATCAAAAAAAAACATAATATACAATATATATTCATATATTAAATCAGGTGATTTAATGTATAAATTTGTATCTTTAGTTTTTAAAGGTATTATAATTGGACTAGCTAAAGTAATACCAGGAGTAAGTGGAAGTTTAATAGCACTTAGTTTAGGATTATATGAAAAAGGCATAGATGCGATTAGTAATTTTTTAAGTGATATCAAAAATAATATATATTTTTTAGGAGCAGTTGGGTCAGGTATTTTATTAGCAATTATTTTTGGTAGCAAAATAATTAATTATTTTTTAGTAACAAATTATTTTTATACAATGTTTCTTTTTACTGGTTTACTAATTGGGACAATACCAAATTTGGTAAAGAGAGTAAACCCTAAAAAAAAGAAAGATTATCTATTAATAATAACCGTCATTTTAATAATGTGTATAATTAATTTTATTTCTAGCAATAATTTATACAAATTTAACAATACAACATTTGATTATATTTATACAATATTAATGGGATTTATAGATGCAGCTACTATGATAATACCTGGAATAAGTGGTACGGCTATTTTTATATTAATGGGTGTTTATCAATTTATACTATCACTATTTTCTAATATATTATCTAATATTAATATTTTAGTATTTTTTGCAATTGGCTTAGTCACAGGTATTTTACTTATAACAAAATTAATGAATTATTTGTTTGATTATCATAGTAATATAATATATCCTATTATATTAGGTTTCTCTATTTCATCAGTTATAATTTTATTTATTAAAACTGTTAGTAAAATTAATTTTAATTATCAAATTTTGTTTTATTTCATTTTTATTATTATAGGATATAAAGTAGGCAAAAAATTTGATAGTTAGTAATAAAATAAATTATAAATTATATAATTTAATAGAGGTGATATAGTGAAAAAAGATTTACCGAAAATATTTGCCAATAAAATAGAAAAAAATGTTTTAAATAATCGAAATTATTCGTATTCAAAAAATGAAGAGATAGAAGATACTAAAAAAACAAATTCAGTTAAAGTGAATATAAATCAAAAAATCAATAGTATATTTTCATCACCAAGATATGTATATAAAGCAATGGTTAATATAAAAACAAAAAATGAAAATTTGAAAAAACAAATAATAGGTAAAAATGATGGAAATTTGATTACAATTGATAATGAACTAATACCGATATCATCAATTATTGATATTGATTTTGTTGAATAATATAAAAAAGAGGCTTAAACAAGCCTTTTTTTATATTTTATATGCATTCAACAAAAGTATCATTTAAACATCTAAGAGCACATACACATTCTAAATTCATTGTGAAAAATGAATTTGTAGCTACATAAGGAATAGTCGCAACTTCTGTTTCATCAGGATTTGTAGTTAATACTCTAAATGTAGCACAACATCCATCTATTTTTTCTACTCTAAATACGTTTGAAGTTGTAGTTTCATTAGGATCTTTACTTATAGGCATACTCCAAGCAACACCGTTACCACCACAAGTGTATAACATTATTGGTCTTGTATTACAACTTAAGCAGTTAGTGGAATTACCTAAGAATCCTCTGTCACAAGTATCTAAGCATAAATGTTGTCAGTTAATTTTTAATTCTATTTTTAATTCAAATTTATCAAGTAATGTTTTATCGTG
>CANRLQ010000091.1 GCA_947631525.1 uncultured Bacilli bacterium
ATTTTAAAATTGATAATGGTGTTTATGTAAGAACATTTACAGATAAAGATATATCTGAAGAAAAAAATTATGCTCAAGAAAATAATTTCAATCCATATAATATAAATACTTCTACTCCATATCTATATATGATAAGAGAAACTGGTGGTATTTTAACTAATGCATATATTGATGGTAGAGATAAAAAATATAATAAGAATCCTTACTATAATTCAAATATTGGAATAGAAGCATATTTAATAGAACTTGGATATATAAATAATGATGAAGATTTAAATAATTTAAAAAATAATAGTGATAAATATGTTCAAGCAATAGTAAAAAGTATTGATGACCACATAAAAAATAGCTAATAAGCTATTTTTTTATAACCATACAGCAAACATAATTCCTGCCATTGCAAGTAATAATCCAAATACCCAAAATGTTTTTACAATATCTCTTTCATGCCATCCTAATTTTTCAAAATGATGATGAAGAGGTGTCATTAAAAATACTTTTTTATGTCTTAAAAAGATTGATGTCATTTGGATTATACAGACTAATGTTTCTACAATAAAAACACCAGCCATAATAATAAATGTAACTTCATGGTTAGTCAAAACAGATATAATAGCCATAGTAGAACCCATAGCAAGTGACCCTACATCACCCATAAACACTCTAGCAGGATAAGTATTAAAAAATAAAAATCCTAATATTGAACCAACTAATATGAAACAGAATATTGCTATTTCTTCATAACCTGTAACCCAAGTTGAATTCCAAGCAATTAAACCCAACGCTAGAAAAACAATTAATGATAAACCGCCAGCAAGACCATCTAATCCATCGGTAATATTAACAGCATTACTACTTGCTACTAAAATAAACATCAAAAAGATTCCATAAAACCAAGCCATATTAATTTTTATACCTAATGAATATATGTATAATTGTGGCTCATGTCCATTTTTAATAAATAAATAAAAGGTCACTAAAGCAATTAATAATTGCCCAAATAGTTTTTGGAATTCTGTAAGACCTACATTATTTCTTCTTTTAACAATTAAATAATCATCTATAAATCCTAACAATGCATAAGAAAGAAAGACAAATAAAATTATAAGTAAATTGTTTGACCAAGAAATTTTATTTGTTAATAATAGAATAGCAACACTTATAACTGTAGGAATTATAAATATAAATCCCCCCATTGTTGGTGTTCCTTCTTTTCTTTTATGTTGTCCATTAAGAAAAATATTTTGTGATTGTCTTGCTTTTCTTTTCTTTAAATATGGTATTAAACATATTCCAAATATTATAGCTAAGATAAATCCCATCATCATAGCTAACATTGCTTTTGCCAATACTAACACGTAATCATCTCCATCTACAATTTTAACATTATCAGTATATCATTTTTTCTACTATTTTGTATACCTTTTGTTTATATTTTTTTAAATTCAAGAAAAAAGAACATTTAATGTTCAATATTTTTTAAAACTTCTTCTCTATCATTTAAAGGTATTCTTTCATTACCTTTTATCATAAATTCTTCATGTCCTTTACCTAAAATAAATAATGTATCATTATGATTTAATAATTTAATACCTTTTTTTATAGCTTCTTTTCTATCTAAACATATTTCATAATTTTTAAAATTGTTTCCTTTTAAAATATCATCTACTATTTGTTGCTCATCTTCAAAATGAGGATCATCATTAGTAATAATAAAATAATCTGACAAATTTGCTACAATATTTCCCATTATTGGTCTTTTTAATCTATCTCTATCTCCAGTACATCCAAAGACAATATATGTTTTTCCTAATCTTTGAACAGCATTTACTACCTTTTCAATTGCATCTGGTGTATGAGCATAATCAATAATTATTTTGTTATCTTTATAAATAACTGTATCCATTCTACCATTTGGAGCATTTAACTCTGATACTACTTTTATAATTTGTTCCACTTTAA
This sequence comes from uncultured Bacilli bacterium, assembly GCA_947631525.1. GTDB lineage: Bacteria > Bacillota_I > Bacilli_A > RF39 > UBA660 > OMSK01. The sequence continues at coordinate 1,963 of CANRLQ010000091.1, forward strand.
AATGCATATCGATTAAAATAGCTATAGCAACTAATAAATTATAAATATTATATGTACCTACTAACTTAGTTTGTAATTTATATTCTTTATTGTTATAAACTAAATCAAATTCGGTATTATTTAAATTAACTTTGTAATTTTTAAAACTTACATCAGCATTTTTACCAATTGTTATATTATTTTTTCCAATTAAGAAATAATCTTTATAATCATCATCAATATTAATAATTGCTTTACCATTAGGTTTTAATTTTTTAAATAATTTTTGTTTTGCTAAAGCATAATTTTCCATTGTTTTATGAAAATCCAAATGATCTCTAGTTAAATTAGTAAAAACTGCATAATCAAATTCAAGTGTTTCTAAACGATTATTTGCTAAAGCATGACTACTAGCTTCTAAAACAACTACTTTATAATCATTATCATATGCTTCCATTATAAGATTATAAGTATCACATATATCAACACTTGTATTAGGTAAATTAGCTATTTTTTTATCTAAATAAAAACCTATTGTTCCAATATATGCTGTTTTTATACCAAGATTATTTAATGCTTGATATATTAAATATGAACTTGTTGTTTTGCCATTTGTTCCTGTTATTCCTATAATAGTCATTTCATTTATATACTTATTATAATTTTCTTTTAAATATTTATTAATATATTTTCTTGTATCATCAACAATTAGTGTCGGAACACTATAATTGCCATATTCAGCAACTATTTTACTTGCTCCATTTGCAATAGCTTTATCAATATATTTATGACCATCATTAACTTCACATTTTAATGCTACAAAAATATCACCTGGTTTTATCTTTCTTGAATCACTTTGTATATTTAACATATATTACTCCTAACTAATTGTTATATTTTAATCAATAACTTACTATTATATAAAAAAAGTAGAAAAACTACTTTACATTACTTTAGAATGTTCATCTTCATTTGCAAAAGAATAAAAAAATAGGAGAGAGA
>CANRLQ010000092.1 GCA_947631525.1 uncultured Bacilli bacterium
CAATTAGAATACTTGATTTTTTTTCACCTTCAGCTTGAAGAATTTTTTCACGTCTTTCACGTTCTGCACGCATCTGTTTTTCCATTGCTTCTTGAATATCCCTTGGAGGTAATATATTTTTAACCTCAACTCTATTTACTTTTATTCCCCAAGGATCTGTTGCTTCATCCAAAATTGATCTCATTTTAGAATTAATTATATCTCTTGATGTAAGAGTTTGATCTAATTCAAGTTCTCCAATTATATTACGAAGTGTAGTTGCTGTTAAATTTTCAATTGCATTAATAGGATTTTCTACTCCATAAGTATATAATTTAGCATCTGTTATTTGAAAATAAACAACTGTATCTATTTGCATTGTAACATTATCTTTTGTTATAACTGGCTGTGGTGCAAAGTCTTTTACTATTTCCTTTAATGAAACATTATTTGCAACACGATCTATAAAAGGTATTTTAAAATGTAATCCATTTTTCCATGTTTCATGATAAGAACCAATTCTTTCTACAACATATGATCTTGCTTGTGGTACTACCTTTATATTTGGTATTATGATAACCACCGCTAAAATGATTAATATAATCAATAAATCCATACTATTCCTCTACTTTCTCTACTTTAATTTTTACTCCATTGATTTCAAGTACTTTAACAATACTATTAACATTAATATCTTCATTGGAGTAAGCTGTCCATCTTTTACCATCTACTTTTACTTCACCTGTACTATTTTTCTTTATTTCTTCTGTTACTATACCATTCATACCAATTACTCTATCAATATTAGTTGATTCATTGTTTTTAACTAAATATTTCTTTATTATTGGTCTCGTAGTAATTAAAAGAAAAATACCTAATATTGTAAAGACAGCAAATTGTACGACAAATTCATCTATAAAAAATGATAATATAAGTGAAATTATAGCACTTGCAATAAACCAAATAGTAGTTAAATTAATTGTTGCTACTTCAACAACTGTTAATAAAATTATTACAAATAACCATAAATAAAACATAATTACCACCTATTTAAATTATACTATTTAATTTATTAATTTACAACATTTTTTGAATAAAAAAAGTTGTATCTAAACAACTTTTTTCCTTTCATTATAATCTTCATAACTATCTTCTAAATTATTACTATCTATTACTGTTTGTAACTCACTCACTTTATATTCTAATAATTGATTTTTTCTGTTTAATTTTGATATTTCATAATTTTTTTCTTCGATTATTTTTGCTTGTTGATATGATAAATTTTGTAAATCTTCTCTTTGTCTATCAATACGACTAAAATAAGATAAATCCGTATTTAATGCTTGTTTTAATTGTTCACTATCAATTATGTATTTTCTTAAATCTTTATATATACTTTTACTTGCTATTTCACCACTTAATATTCCTAATAATTTCATAACATCAGCTAATGAAGTTGGAGTTTCTAATTTTTGTTGACTTCCATTAGCCAAGTTAGGATTTATTTTTTCTAAATCGCTTTCTGATATAAGTCCTTTTCTTGTTTTTTCTAATCCACTTAAAAATCTTTTAAAATCTTTATCTATTTTATAACGTCTAAGTGTCCATGGCATACCACTAGTCCTTTTTGTTAAAATGGCATTAGACATATCAAGAGGTATTATTTCGATTTGTCTTTCTTCACTTTGCATTTTATCACCTAACCTTCCTTAACTAATTCAAACATTATTTTTTTTATAAAATTCCATTCTTCTTCATTATCAAGTTCTTCTATATAATATTTATTATCTTTACTTTCTTTCAATTTACCAACATTTATAGTTATTAGTTCATCTAAACTTGGAAAACTATATACTATATATTTATTACTTATTTCAGGAACTTCAAAACATAATAATAATTCTGCTTCAAAACTATGATTATTAGAATTATAAATTGTTATTTTCTTCTCTTTCATGATTTCCTCCTAGTCTACTATACATAAATTATAGCACAATAAAAAAAATGTTTCAATATTATTAATAATAAAAAATGGAATTAATATCTATTTTTAATGACATAAATTCCATTGCTACATCTCCAAATTATGTTTTTTAACAATTTATTAAATTAATTCCCACACTTTTTAATAATTCTTTCAACACACAAATACTTATAATATGATATTTTACCTTTTAAACAATCATCTGTTATATTTTGAATGTTTGTTGTTACTACACCATATGTTGCAGCCAATATAAATTCATAGACCTAAGATTCTATAAAAAATTTTTGTTCAATACTTAATACTATTATTAACTATTTGACCTAAAATAAATTCTAACCATATTGTTATACCATGAATAAGGTTTATTTAATCTTACAGTTTTGTAACATAAGAAAATCAAGTTTTATTATATTTAATTATAGAATTTTTAAGTTACTATTAAATTACAAAACAAAAAGACTATCAATTTTACTTGATAATCTTAATCATATAAATTGTAATTTGTAAGTTTTTATTTTCTTTTAAATATTACTTTAAATGTTTGTCTAACAAATGGTTGAATAAAGAATAATTGAGAAAAATAGGCAAATGGAAAATTAAAACAAATTAGTTTTAGCCAATTAGCCAATAAAGTAAATATGTTAAATCCCATGTAATATGGGTAATATAAAAACGCTGCTATAAAACTCATTACAGGAACCATTATTCCTACTGTGGCACATATTACTGCCGTTTCAAAATGAACTGAATCTGTTTTTTTAATGTCAAAATTTTTACAAGCCATTTTAAAAGAAAAAGGTTGACCTATTAGCATTTCGACTAAATAGGCAAAACAAAATT
>CANRLQ010000093.1 GCA_947631525.1 uncultured Bacilli bacterium
GATGTAGATGAATAATCTTTAAACACTAAGTTAGAAAATGATAAATCCCCAACTTCTAGTTTTTCTTGATCACTTATTTTAACATATGATGTTTGTTTAGATAAAGTATATGTTTTTGATGGGTAGGTAAATAATAGTGATATTGAAATTACAATTAAAAATAATAGTTTACTAATATTCCTTTTCATTATGACCTCCATAATTATAATTTAACTTTTATATTTTCTATTCCACTTGAATTTATTTCAAACTTTTTTATTTATAACCAAATAATTTAACAAAATATTATTTAGAAACATTTCAAGTTGATTATTATAAATTTTAACTACTAAATTATAATATTTTCTTGATTAAATTATTTCATTCTCTATCAATTTTAAATTATTTTACAAATTTAAAAACTAATATATAATTTAAAGTTATAAACAATAAAATACAATAGTAATATAATTGATAATTTTTTACTTTTTAATCATTATTTACTAGTTTTTGTTAAAACTAGTGGTTTACTTGCTTTTTCAAAATATTTCAATTCATCACATAATTTATTCATTGCTATTACTTTATTATAATCAAACTCAGAATTAATTTGAACTGCTTCTCCTTGTGTTAAATTGATAATATACCTTATATCCTTAAAACCTCGAATTAAAATTAATAAACCAAATGTGTATGCTGATTGAAAAGCAACAGTTAAATCAACATAATTATTATCTATACTTTTTTTCCTACATATATCTTCAAACAAAAAATGAAACTTTGGGTTATCATAAAAATAATATAATTTTTTTTCTAAATCACTTTTGTTAATAATAATATCTTGCTTTTGCATAACCATAGTTGAAGATAATAATCTTAAAAATTCATATTCACTAATTTCTGGTTTTGAACACTGTGTTCTCATAAACATTACCTCTTACATTAAATTTGATACTTTTCTTATTAAGCTTATTTGAACGAACTATAAGTTCGAATTATTCTAAATAATAAACGGTAACAATAGTTAAACTCACATCAGCGGTTTTGGATTAAAACTATCCAGCTTCTATTTTTTACCAATTATATTTAAATTATAAGAGAAATAGGACTAAAAGTCAATTAATTTTAATCATCTTTAATTAATCAAAATAAAAAGCATCATTAATTAAATTATTTAGTACATGATTAGTACATAAATTTCCTTCATCTAATTTTTTTATCTTTTCTTTATCAGTTTTTATTTTTTTATTAGTTACTTTCATAGTTGATCTTTGTCTCACTTTCTCTAGACTATATTATAAACTTCTTTTTATATTTTTTAATTCAATTTATTAACATTTCAGCACTGGATAGACCTCTTTATCAAATGTCACTGATATAATACTTTCATTTTCGATTAAATTTCAATTAATAATTTAGTCAGAATATCATAACCCTGTTTATCTATTAATCTTACTAAATATTGGATACTATATTATTATAATTTGTGTTCTTTACAAATTGCTTCCATAGATTATCTATTTTTCTTTTTATAGTATATATTAATTTTATCTTAATTGTTAATTTTCTCATATAAAAAACCTCGTTTCTATGCAAGAAACAGGGTACATATAAACTTGAATTGACTTCAAAAAATTAGATATAAATTTAACGAACTCACGACCTATCGGGTATGAACCGATCGCTCTAGCCAACTGAGCTATCTCGCCATGAAAAACATAAGCAATATAATTGCATCATATTTGCTTACATTTGGCAATACATTTTTCTGATTTTTACGAAATTTTCATGATATATAATTCTTATTTTTTCTAAACTTTATGATATTTTTTAGATTTAGAGCGGATTATTTTTATTCTAAAAATATTTCTTTTTTATTATGTATCATTTCTCAATTATTTATATTTTATGTAATAAATTTTGAAATATAATTATAAATAGAATTTTTGTATTCAAATACCTTTTTGATTGAAATATTATTTTAAGAAATTCTCTATAATTATAATACTTTTTTTCTATTTTTTTAAATTATCAATAATATTATAAAATTTTATTATTGACATTTTTTAGGATGTAATATTTTCAAAATATTTATTTTAAATTTATAGACTTTTACTTCATTTTATTATAAAATAATTATACTGTAGGAGGTAATTTTATGGCTAGAAAAGAAGAAGAAAAGACGAGAATAAAAAAGATAAAGAAAAGAAAATTAAAAAAAAAGAACATAGTAATTTTAATTCTTATTTGTATTAATTTTGGTATATTTATTTATTCTAGCTATAAAATATTTGTGTGGTTTGTTGATTCTAAACGAATGGATGAAATGAATGATAAAATTCAAGATAAAGTAATCATCAAAGAAGTGGATGAAACAAAAGATGTTGATGTACAAGTAATAGAGCCTGAAGGAAAAATTCAACAATCTGATCCTTATTGGGATTATATTAAAATGAATTTAATTGATGTTAATTTTGACGAATTAGAAAAAATTAATTCTGAAACACAAGGATGGATTCAAGTAAATGGAACAAATATTAATTATCCCTTTGTACAACATGCTGATAATAAGTATTATTTAACTCATCAATTTGATAAAAGTTATAATGGTGGTGGATGGGTTTTCCTAGATTACCGAAATTCAATGAAAAATTTAGATAGAAATTCTATTATTTATGCTCATGGAAGACAAAATAAAACAATGTTTGGTTCTTTAAAAAATATTTTAAATAGCAATTGGT
>CANRLQ010000094.1 GCA_947631525.1 uncultured Bacilli bacterium
GCTTGTTTTTCTTTTTCTTTTGCTTTATTTTTCCTTTTAAATTATTTTCTAATTCTTTTTTATAATTATAAGATAAAAACATAGCTAAATCTCTTAAATTTTTATATTTTAATTTATTATTAGCGTAATTGTAAATTTCCATATTAACAAAATTATCTATTGTTTTGTTAACACTATCAATTAATTTAGGATTATTATCTCCTTTTTGTTCTAAACACATGTAATTAATATAATTTCTAATTAACATTATATTATTCCCTTGAATATAGGAATTTCTATAATGATTACACAATTTAGTTAAAAATTCATAATCATTTATTTTTGATTTTAAGTAATATTTAATATAATTTGGATCAAAAAATGTTAAATCTTCATGATATGTAATACCATAATGTAATTTTTTTATTTTTTTATTATACCTATATATAATAGCAAGAGAATCTTTATATTGGGAATCTTGAATTAAATTATATTTTAATAAAGTATTTTTTAAATCTACTTCTTCTATAAAAAAACCTGTAAAATTTATTATATTTTCTAATTTATTTATATCCATTTCTTTATAAATTGGAATTTTATTCCAAAAAATTTCTTGATAATCATCCTTTTTTTGTAAAACTAATTTATATTTTGACATATAAATCCCCCTTTTTTTCAATTATTATAACTATTTTTTTATTTTTGTCAATTGCTTATCATTACAATTATTTAGACAACACATTACATCTGGATTATCAGATACTATCGTTACATATTTCATTTTATCTTTTAATTTTTTTCTAACATATAAATATTCATTATAATTACTTATTGTCCAAAGATATATTTTTTTATTATTTTTTATACATTCATCAACTATTTGTTCATCAATTAATTTGTATTTTATTGCTAATGAATCATAATTAGATGATATATAAGATAAATCTTCCTTATTCTTTATTATCATTTGATAACTATAATTTGGATAAAATTTTTTCATCATTTGTAAAAAATCATCATCTGTACTTTGAATTTTAATATTTAAATTTCCTTTATATTTTGATAATAAATCACTTAATTCATTAAACATTTCTATTTTATTATTGTCTAATTTAACATCAATAATTAAATTTTTATCACTATTTACCATTTTAAATAATTCTTCAAGAGTTAATATTTGTGAAATATTTTTTTGATTTTCTATATTTCTATCTTTTATTAATTTTTTATCTGGAGAAAAGTTATTGTAAATTAATAATTTAGATTGTCTATATTCATAACTTTTTAATTCTTCCAATGTTTTGTTTTCTACTTTTCCATATGTATTACAATTAAAATTTAAATAATCATTATGCATTAAAACAATTTGTTTATCTTTAGTTAATCTAACATCCACTTCTACTTCATCAACACAGTCACTGTCATAAGCATTTATTACTGCTTCAATAGAATTTTCAACAAATAAGGAAGAAAAGCCACGATGAGCAACTATATTGCTATCATGATTATCGTTATTAATATGTTCATCTATTTTATGTATAAAATTATTATAATATTTATTATTTTTATAAAGATTAGCACCTGCCAATAATGTTCCTAATAAACTTGCGTATAAAGTTAACTTTTTTAATTTCATATCAATACCCCCTAACACACAACGCGTTTATTTTATCACAATTATTTTTTGTTGTAAATTAATTAATAAAATTTTTATTAATTATAAAAAATGCCCATTACTTATAATAGCTTTTTCATAGCATATTACTAAGGAGTTGATAAAGTGATAAATTTTTTTATAAATTTAAATCCAATCATTCAAGCTTTTTTAGCAACTTTATTTACTTGGAGTATAACAGCACTTGGTGCAGCTTTAGTTTTTTTGTTTAAAAAAGTTAATAAAAATATTATGGACGCTATGTTGGGATTTGCAGCAGGTGTTATGATAGCAGCTTCCTTTTGGTCTTTATTATCACCTGCTATTGAAATGGCTATAAGTTTAAAAATGATTGCTTGGTTAGTGGCTTTTATAGGTTTTTTTAGTGGTGGTGTTTTATTATATATAGGAGACAAAATATTTGATTTCTTTGACAAAAGATATTCTAATAACTATAACAAATTTGAAAAAACAAAATTTAAACGTTGCTTAATGCTTATTTTTTCTATAACTCTCCACAATATTCCTGAAGGTCTAGCTGTTGGTGTAGCATTTGGATCAATTATATATAATTTAAATGGCGCTACTTTAGGTTCAGCATGTCTTTTGGCAATCGGTATTGGACTTCAAAATTTTCCTGAAGGAACAGCTGTAAGTGTACCTCTTAGAAGAGAAGGATTATCTAGAAAAAAAGCTTTCTTTTGGGGACAATTAAGTGGTATCGTAGAACCAATTGCTGGTGTTATTGGAGCTTTACTCATTTTTAAAATTAGATATTTATTACCTTTTTTACTTAGTTTTGCAGCAGGTGCTATGATATATGTTGTTGTTCAAGAATTAATACCTGAAAGTCAAACAAATAAAAAGAAAGATTTAATGGCCCTTTTCACACTAATTGGTTTTTCAATTATGATGATATTAGATGTTGCTTTAGGATAAAAAAAAGACTTAAACATAATTGTTTAAGTCTAGCTTTAAATCACTGTACAAGCTGTGCAATGAAAACTAAAGCT
>CANRLQ010000095.1 GCA_947631525.1 uncultured Bacilli bacterium
AAATCTTTTTGGCGTGGGACTCTTTTCCATTTATAACTTTCTATCAAAATTCTCTTGACTTTTAATAGTTAGTCACCTTGTGGTAATTTATAATAATTTATTTTAATTTATTTGTCAATACATTAATTGTATAACAAAGTTAAAATTACATATTATATTTATGAGTGTGATAATATGAATATAGGATTATATTTTTTAATATTTATATCTAAAGTTATTGAAAATGGAATTGCTACTTTAAGACTTATATTTGTAGCAAATGGAAAAAAAATAATTGGAGCAATTCTTCAATTCACAGCAGCCCTTATATGGGTATTATCTACAGGAATTGTTGTTACTAATATAACAAATGACCCAATTAAAATAATTTTTTTTGCTCTTGGTTCTTTAGTTGGTTCTTATGTTGGAAGTATTATTGAAGAAAAAATTGCTTTAGGAGATATTTTAATTAATTGCATTACTAAAAATTATGATTTAATTAATGAATTAGAAAAAAATGGTTATACCATTTATACATTAAAAAACGGAAATAATACAAAATTTATTTTATTATTTGTTATTCAAAGAAAAAACAGAGAAAATGTTTTAAAAATTATTAAATCATATGATAATAATGCTTTAATATTTAGTGAAAAAGTAAAAGATTTTACAAATTTATTAAATTAAAAAAGACTAAGTCTTTTTTTTATAAATATTCTTTTATTTTTTCTACATATTTTTCTTGCATTGATACATATTTATCTACTATATCCTCAACATCTTTATCAATATTCTTATTATTTAATATTTTTTTACCTTCTATTATTCCCATATTAGTTCCTTGAAGTAATATTTCAGCAATTTTTGAATTACTATCATCAGTCATAGTTTTCATATTTATTCCATACCATGTCATCATTTTATTCATAGCATTTGTTTCATGAGGTTCTTTTTCACTATATTTAGAATAAACAACATCTATATCTTCTTTTATTTTTTCATATTCTTTATATTGTGATTCTACTAATTCTTTAAAGTCATTATCTTTTATTTTTACTATTAAATCTTTAGTAGCATCCATACCCATACATGCTCCCTTACTTATTTCATCTAAAACATTTAAATTTTCTTTTTCCATAATTTTATCCTTTCTTTTTTAATAAAAGCCTCCTATTGGAGACTTTTTACTACATCATATCTTCTAGCTTATCATTTGCTTTACGCATTGCTTTATCAGTAATTTTTTCTATTTTTTTCATTACTGGTTTATTATATTTTTGATATGCCAAAACAGCTCCTGCACCCATAGCCATAAGTGCCATGTCCTTACCTATTTTCATTCTATCACCTCTTGCTAAAAAATATGAAAATAATGTATGCATATTAACATACATTATTATTTTAACTAATTAATAATTTTTTATACATTCTAATATTTTTTCTTTTAAAGTTGTTTTTCTTAAATATTCATTATTATTATTTACACCCATAACAAAAGCATTTGGTTCACCTATTAAAATTAATTTTTTCTTAGCTCTTGTTACGGCTGTATAAATTAATTTGCGATAAAGCATTTTACTATAATTTATTGAAATAGGCATAATAACAATTTCAAATTCACTTCCTTGTGATTTATGAATACTTATAATGAAACCATGCTTTATTTTACCAAAATCTTGAGGTAAATATTTAACAACATTCCCATCAAAATCAATATATATTTCATTTTTTTTACTTTTTGATGTTGATGCTTCTCTTATGTATTTTATAACACCAATATCACCATTAAAAACATTTTCATCTGGCATATTAGTTAACTGTAATATTTTATCATTTTCTCTAAAGATAGTACTACCTACTTTAATTTCTCTTTTTAATTCATCTTTAGGATTAAAAATATTTTGTAATTCTTTATTTAAATTATCGATACCATTTTGTCCAGCATACATAGGAGCCATTAATTGTATTTTTTTATAATCATAACCTTTTTCTATTATTTGGTTACATAATTCTTTTAGATTATTTACAATATTAAAACTAGAGCATTTTAAAAACACATAATCATCTTTTGTTTTTATAAAATCTTCACTTAAATTATTTTCTTTTATTTCTCTAGCAAGTGTTGGTATATATGAATAAATACTTTGTCTATATAGTAAATCTAAGTATACTGTTTTTATAACATTTGTTTCTATTAAATCTTTTAATACCTGTCCCATACCAACACTAGGTAATTGATTATAATCACCTACTAATACTAATTTTATATTTTTTGTTAATCCTTTAAGTAAAGAATCAAAAAGTTTAGTATCGATCATACTTACTTCATCAATAATTATTAATTTACTAAAATCTTTATTATATTCATTTATCGCAAATGAATTATTTTCCTTATTCCATTTCAAAAATCTATGAATTGTTGTTGATTTAAAATTAGTTGATTCACTCATTCTTTTACTTGCTCTACCAGTTGGAGCTAATAAAGCAATATCTTGTATAGCTTCTTCTAAAGTTAAATCATTTACTCTTATATATAAATCAACAATAGCTTTTATAATAGTTGTTTTTCCTGTACCTGGTCCACCTGTTATTATAGTAATATTATTTTTTAATGAAGATAAAATAGCATCTTTTTGTTTATCATTATAAACGATATCATTTTC
>CANRLQ010000096.1 GCA_947631525.1 uncultured Bacilli bacterium
TATATGGAAGAATTAGAAAGAGTAAATAGGAATCCAGAGATTTGGGAATATATGAGTAGAGAAGAAGATGAAAGAAAGATAATAAATACAAAAATAAAAGAAGGTTTTAAAGAAGGAGTAAATATTAGAAACAAAGAAATAGCCACTAATCTTATAAAAATGAATATGAGTACAGATGATATAATGAAAGCAACAGGATTATCTAAAAAAGAAATAGAAATTTTAAAATAATAACAAAACTGATAAAATATCAGTTTTTATTATTTTAATTTTGTATAATAATATTAAAAATTTAACTATTTATACTAACAAAAATAGATAGTTACATATTTGAATAAAATATCTATATATGATATTTTTTATTTGAAAGAAGACTTAGAAAGGATTTTATGGTAAAAAATAACTTAAATGAATATGATATATGGAATAATATATTTAATTCAAATTTATATGAAGATATAAGTCGCTTAATTAAATTAGTTATAATTGATGAAGATGCTAGAACATTAGTAACAAATAAAATATGTAATTTAAAAAACATAGAACAAAGTAAAAAAATTATAGGTATAAAAATAACTATTGATGAAGATAGCATTAATAATGAAAAAATAGAAGAATTAAGTAATTATATATCGAAACAAATTATAGAAACAATAAATAAAAAATAAAAGGATATTAGTTTTATCTTCTAATATCCATTATAACAGGTAGAATTATTGGTTTTCTTCCTGTTTTTTTGTATGTATAATTTGATAATGAATTAATAATTTCGCTTTTTATATCAGCATAATTAATAGGAGTACTTAATTTTGAATTAATAGCTTTTTTACTAACTTTTTCTAAATCATTCAATAATTTTTCGTTTTCATTTACTAGCACAAAACCACGAGTAGTAATATTAACCTTATTTAATAATTTATTATTTTTAGTATCAATGTTAGCAATAACAACAATAATACCATCGTTAGCCATTATTTTCCTATCTCTTATAACTGCATTGGATACATCACCAATTCTATTACCATCAACATAAATATCATCAGCTTGTACAAAGCCTTCGCGTTTAATTTTACCTTTATATATAGATAAAACTTCGCCATTCATTAAAACAAAAGTATTTTCTTTAGGTATGCCACACATAACACCTATATCAGCATGCTTTTTAAGCATTCTATATTCACCATGAAATGGCATAAAATATTTTGGATTTATAAGTCTTAACATTAATTTTAATTCTTCTTCACTACCATGTCCGCTAGCATGTATATCATTTAACGAAGTATTAGTATAAACTTTAACTCCTTTTAAATATAATTTGTTAATTATTTTAGAAATACTTGCAGCATTTCCAGGTATTGCTGAAGAAGAGAAGACAACAACATCATCGGGTTGTAATTTAATTTGTTTATGATTTCCTTCAGCTATTCTTGATAGAGCCGCTAATGGTTCTCCTTGACTTCCAGTACAAAGTAAACATACTTTACTTGGATCCATATGATTAGCTTGTTCTGGTGTAACAAACACATCTCTATGTTTAATATAACCACCATTTATGGAGATTTCAATATTGTTTTCCATACTTCTACCGAAAGTTGCAATTTTACGGTTATTTCTTTTACAATTATCAACAATATGTTTTAAGCGGTAAATGTTAGAAGCAAAAGTTGCAATTATAATTCGGCCATTTTCCCTTCTAAAAATTTCACTTAAAGCATCATCAACTTTTGATTCACTTTTACTTATTCCTTCTGATAGAGCATTTGTGCTATCACTTAATAACAATGTAACTCCTCTTGACCCAATTTCAGCCATTTTGTGTAAATTAGCCATAGGCCCAATTGGTGTTAAATCGAATTTAAAATCTCCAGTTGTTACAATTATACCATTTGGTGTTGTTATACAAATACCATGTGAATCAGGTATAGAGTGTGTAGTTCTAAAAAACTCAACTGTAATTTTTTTAAATCTTACAACAGTTTTTTCATCATAAATAATTAAATTTTTATATTGTATATTACGATCTTCAAGCTTTTTTCTTATTAAACCAACAGCATGATTAGGAGCATATATAACAGGTATATTAACCATTTGTAATAAAAATGGTATACCACCAATATGATCTTCATGACCATGTGTAATAAAAAGTCCTTTTATTTTTCTTTCATTTTGTTTCAAAAATGAAAAATCTGGTATAACATAGTCAACACCCATAAGTTCATCTTCAGGCATTAACATTCCAGCATCCGTAATGATTATTTCATCTTCATGCATTATACAATACATATTTTTTCCGACTTCTCCAAGTCCACCTAAAGCGAATACTTTTGTATCATCGCTTTTTAATAAATTCACTTCAAAACTCCTTTCTCTTTTTTTGTTTTAAACCCAATGCCTACATTATATACTTTTTTTTGTACTTTGTCTAGTATGGAGAAAAATAAACCAATATTAGTTGAAAAAGACTAGTTTTTTTAGTATAATAAAAGTTAGATAAATAATAAAAGAAAGTAGGTAGAGTGAATGTTAACAAAAAGTAAAAAGAATGGGGGGGGTATTTAGAAATACCCAAAAGAAAGGATTTACATTAAT
>CANRLQ010000097.1 GCA_947631525.1 uncultured Bacilli bacterium
CTCCCATACATAATCTTGTAAATACTGGATAGCCAATAATATTACTTAATTCAATAATTTCATTAGTTTCTAACTTATTTATTATTTCAACTAAATTATCATAAGAAAGATTTCTCTTTTCTTGAACTGATAATTTTTTTATAGTTTCTAGTATGTTTTTATTAGTCATATAAATACCACCTTCATTATATAGACTTTTTAATATAATTTACGAATATTAAATCACTAAATAATTTAATTTCTCAATTATTATATCATATTTTTATACAAAACTACAGAATTATTTTCTACGCATTCATTAGATAAATTAATAATCTGATTATCCCTTTTTATTGAAAATGTTATCTTACTTATATTTTTGATATTAGAAATGTTATAACTAAAATTATGTTTAGTATTAGGTAATAATTTTCTTAAATCATATTCTAATTTTATTTCAACTATTTCATTACTATATTCAATATTTAGACAGCAGTCAAAATCATAATATATTGGTGCGATTCCAACATTCAATAAATCAAAATTAATTTTACTACTAATATCTACATTATCTATATAAAAATCATAGCCAAGTTCTGATGATAAATGTTTAATATATTCAATATTATTATTTTGAATAAATGCGTTTTGAATAATTAACCATGAACAATTAGTATTATTTATACAATCATAATAATTTTCTTTAGTATCTTTACCTAATATTAAATTATCTTGTTCTTCTGGTCTTACCTCCCCTCCTATAGGATTTTTTAAATAGTAATTATTTAAATTGTTATCTTTTAATTGTGATACAAAATGAGATTCTTTTGTAGGCAATGTAGAGTAACAAAATGAATCATCATGAAATCCAATATTATATTTTTTTAAAAATTTATATTTTGGATATCTAGTTAAAATCTTTGTTTTTGCGAAACTATCCAAATAAACTTTTATTATTTTTTCTAATTGAATTTCCGTAGACATCAATTCATCTTTTGGGTAGCAATGCCATTCTCCCCAGTGACCGATTAAACCACATTCAATAAAAGCTATTCTATTGTCACCATCATATTTCTTACCAAATTCTTTTATAAAATTAATTAATTCTTCTATCAATAAATTATTATTATAATTAGGTTGAATTCCTCCACCAAATTCATCATATTTAATTAATTCAACTTTATCCTCTAAGTATAATGGCAAGCCAGAATCTAAAGTAGGATAATCAATAAATATTCTAATTATAGCAATATGATTTCTTTGGTAAATTTCATTTAATTTATTTTCTAATTCTATCCACGAAATATTATTTTTAGAAATTAAAATTTTATTTAATGGTATATAGAAAAATTCCATAGAACTCTCTAAATTATATTTACCAATAAAAGGTACAAATCCTTTATATGGATTTACACCAATGTATTTATTATATTTTTGCTTAATAATACCCATATTAACCTCCAACTAAATTATAAGGTTTATATATTAATTCTTTATAACTTTCTTTTTTTAATAAATTATCATATTTCATATTTTAATATAATCTTTTATATTTGAATTTTGAAATATTAAAAAAGATAAGTTCATTAACATTTGAATGAACTTATTAGAATGCATTAAAATTCTTTTTTATAATACTTTCGAAGCAAATTTTTTTAACTAGTTATGATTTTTATTATTTTCTCTTGTATTAACTAAAGTATAAGTATCTTGTTGATCATTGTCATCAGAAAGGTCTTCTTCTAACATTTTATATCTTTCATTTCTTAACATTTCTTTTTGATTTTCACTTAAAGCAATAAATTCTTTACAATGTTCATAATATAAATCCTTTATTTGAACTTCTTTTCTTGGATAATTTTTACTCTCAAAAATTTCATCTCTTGATTCTTTATGTTTAGATTCTTTAAATGTTAAGTATGTTTCTGGATTATTTCCTTTAGTAATCTTATCATGTAAATCTTTTACATTATAAATAATTGCATTTGCTAATCTTTGGATATCGTTAATATAAACATCACCATATTTATTTATATGAAAATCTAAATCTACAATACGATTCCATCCTTCTTGTGAAATAGTACCGTCTTTTATTTTAAATAAATCTTCTAATATTTCAAAAAGAGTTTTGCATTTTTCCTTTAAAATTGATGTATAGGTTTTAAAATATTGTAATGAATCAGGTTCAAATGTATAACGACTTTTTAAAATTAGATTCCCAAATTCTTTTGCATCTTTTTTAATATCTTCATTTGTCAATTTTGAAAGTTTATTGGAAATAGGTTTAGAAGATTCTTCTAATTCTTTTCTTAATGTTGGTTCTTCTTCATCCATTTTTTTACTTAAAAAGTTCTTTATTTCACTTTCAGTTATTGATATTTTACAGGTATTTACATACTCTTCAATATTACTAAATGACATGTTTAGTTTTAATTCATCTACTATCATTTGATATATAACATGGCGTGGATCTACATAATAGCCATCTTCACCATATATGGCATATCTACATAATAAATCAACATAATTATCAACTCTAGCACTCATAATTGACCTCCTTTGTCGGATTATTATATCACGTATAATACTGATTAGTAAATG
>CANRLQ010000098.1 GCA_947631525.1 uncultured Bacilli bacterium
TCATATCATAACATCTATAATGGAAATCTTACTCAAATTTTTGAAATAGGCTTAATAAAAAATAGTAAAATGCCATTAAATTTAAATCTTGTTTATAATACAAATGATGTAGTTTTGAAAAATAATATTGGATATGGAAGAGGTTATAGATTAAATTTTTATCAAACTATTAAAGAAGAAAAGATAGACGAAAAAAATTATATAGAATATACTGATGAAGATGGTACACTTCATTATTTCTTAAATGAGAAAACATCAATTGAAGATGATAATTTAAAAACAAATAATACTGGTAATATATACTACGATGAAGATGGTCTTGATTTGAAAATAGAAATTACTGATGACAAATATGTAATGTATGATAAAAGTGGTAATCAGATGATATTTGAAAAATATAAAGAAGTTGGATATTTAACAGAAATAAAAGATATAAGTGGTAATATTAGTACAATTCTTTATGATGCAGAATATAAAAAAATATTAGGTATAAGAGGTTGTGAGGATCAATACATTAATATAATTTACAATAATAATTATATATCAATTATCAGTCCACTTCATACAGTTGAATTATCTTATTTAGATAGTGATATTTTAAGTAATATAATATATGAAACAGGTACAGTTTATATTTTTCATAATGAAAATTATTTAGTTTCGGGTATTAGAGGCTTGAATGGAAAAGGTTTTGATTATGAATATTATAGTGAAATTCCATATAAGTTAAAAAAAGTAACTGAAATTGGGATTGATGATATTATTGGAAATTATTATAATGTTGAATATGGATTTAATACAACATCTGTTATTGATTCAAAAAATAGAATAAAAACAATAGCATTTAATAACTATGGTAATCCAATATGTATATCTAGTTTAAAGTCCAGTAATGATATTACCAATGCATATGGCTATAATGTTGAATATGGTGAATCTATAAATGGATATAATGTATATAAAAATAAATTATTAAGTAGTATGATACCAGTAAAATATGTTAAAAATATTCTTAAGGATACAAGTTTTGAAAATAGTACGATTACTTTTTTACCAAATGCCTCTTCATCAGTAGAAATAACGGAAGAATATGCAAATTTAGGATCTAAAAGTTTAAAGTTTAGATCAATTGATGGTTTAAATCCAGCGGAAATATCCCAAGAAATTAAAGTTACTAAAGGAAAAAGTTATACATTCAGTGCATATATAAAGACAATTTCTTCTGAGTATTCTGTAAATTTATGTATAGGTTATTATGATGAAAATGGTGATTTTATAAAAATGTTAAGTGATTGTACAACAAACGAAGATGATGATTTTGAAAGATTAGATGCAACAATTTTTTATTCAGAATCATCTTCATCAAATTTAATATTAAAAATTTGTATGAATGGGGTAGGAACTTGCTTTATTGATAATGTTCAACTTGAGGAAGGCGAGGTAGCGAATAATTATAATTTAATAGATAACTCTGATTTTTCAGATGGATTTAATGATTGGAATTTACAATCAGGAGAGAATTATCCAGTGTCTAATATATTTAACATTGTTAATATTGATAACCAAAATGCATTAAAAGTCAATATGGGAGTAGTTTATCAAAGAAATTTAATATAAGTGGTAAAGCTGGTGATCATTATGTATTATCATTTTGGTATAAAAATAAAGGTTTAAATGGAGTATCTTTATTTGAAGAAGGCCCAATAAATGGCGTTAGTATTACATTCTATCCTGATAATGATACAGGTTTTGGTGGAGATACAATTGAAAATTATACATTAAATCCTGGTGAGGATCAATGGCAATTTTTTATACATGATTTTTATGCTGATTATGATTTTAAAAATTTTGAACTAGACTTTTATCAAGTATTTAATGGAAATGAATTTTATATAACAAATATTAATTTCTTTAAGGATGTTAGAAGTGTCAGATATGATTATGACAGCAATGGAAATCTAATAAAATCAAAAAATTTAAATAATCAAATAAATGAGTTTAATTATGATAAAAATAATCAACTTGTTAAAATGACTGAATATAAGGGTGCAAATTTTCATTATGAATATGACAATACTATAATAGATAGATTACTTAGGGGTGTATCGGGTACTGGAATTTCAAATGAAATGGAGTATGATGAATATGGTAATCCAATAATATCTAGAATTATTGACAGGGGTCAAATGATTACTGCAGAGAGTGGAATTTATAAAATAAGATTAAAAGGAACAAATAGAGCATTGAGATTATTTAATCATTCTATATTATTAGTTGATGATATACATGGTCACGATAAATGGAATTTAGAAAAAGTAATCGTAGATGGTAAAGATTATTATAAAATATTCCATTCTATAATAGATGATAGATATTTAACAAATAGTGATGAGAGTATAGTTTTATCAGCATATCAAGAAGAAAAATCATTATTTGAATTAGAAAAACAAGATAATGGTAGTTTTCATATAAAAAATAAATCAAACGATAAGTATATAAAAAATGATAATAATTTTATAGTTTTTGACAGTTTAATAGATGATGATGAAAATTTCGAATTTTATTTTGAATCTATTACAAATGGATTGTTTATTGAAAACTCTGCTCAATATACTTCAGATGGAAGATTTATTAAAAAAACTATAGATACTAATTTTAAAGAAATTAATTATGATATAGATCCTGTGACTGGTAATATAAATTCCATAACGAATTCTAAAAATCAAATAACACATTATAATTACGATAATGATGGCAAAATCATTTATATAATGAACAATGATAGAAAAGTTAGTTATGAATATAATAACAACAAAGTTTTAAGTAAAATAATTCAAGATGATAGAGTTTATAGTTTTGAATATGATAAATTTTTAAATGTTAAATCAATTAAACTAGGTGATAGTGTAATTTTAGTAGATAAAACTTATGAAAATAACAATGGTAATTTGTTATCAATTACTTATGGCAATAATCAAACTATTAATTATGAATATGATGAATTTGATAGAATTAGTAAAACGATA
>CANRLQ010000099.1 GCA_947631525.1 uncultured Bacilli bacterium
TATAAATAATTTAAATAATTTTTTTAAAAATTCCATAAAAATTGGAATGAGTTTGATTCCCTTTTCTATTTTTAAAAATAAATTTTTAGCAACTTTGACTAGTGGAATAATTTTAAATAATAGAATAAGACATATGAGAAGTTTAACAAATAGTAAAAATAACGAAGTAATTCTTATGAATTATGAACTTATCGTTAATAGTATTCATGATAAAAAAAGTTGTTTAACAAAAACAAGTTATATTTTAAGTGATACAATTGAACAAGTGACAAATTTAAAATTAGAATTGCAATTACAATATAAATATGATGTTAATAAATATCCTAATTTACAAAACTTACTTAATGAGTTACAAGAAATGGAGGATGATTTAAAAGAAGAAAGTGATAATATCAATAAATTATTGAACGAAATGGATGATTTAAAACAAAAACAAAAGGTAAAAAAAATATAATAAAAGGGGTATTTTATGAATAATATATTTTTAGCTCAAATTGTTGGAATAGTTGCTATTTTCTTTTGGTTGATAAGCATTCAAAGTAGTAAGCAATATAAAATATTATTTTTACAAGCTGTTGCGAATTTAATATATGGTTTTGAATATATACTACTTGGTGTGATTGAAACGGCATTTATGAATTTTACTTCCTTTATTAGATGTTTACTTTTTTATCAAAAAAGAAAACAAGATAAAGATATTTCAAATTTATATTTAATTCTTTTCTCCTTTTTGGTTATTTTATTTGGAATGATAACTTATAGTGGTTATTTATCATTAATACCAATTATAATTACTTTATTTTATACAGTATCATCATGGATGAAAGATTCTAAATGGATTAGAATTGTGTTTTTAATATCAGCTATTATGTGGATATATTATAATTACAAAGTAAAAGCTTATGTTTGTATAGTTGGTAATATATTTGAAATAATATCTGGTGCTTTATCATTAATAAGATTTAAAGATGATAAAAATATTTAATTAAGTAAATTTAAAATATGGTAAAATATGGTTATTATTTATGAGGTATGTTATATTGACACATTTGGGTTTGCATGATATAATTCGGACAAAGAAAGGGTGTATGTTATGAAAAAATCAAAAAATATAAATGTTAAAATTAGAAATAAAAAGATAATTTTTGTTTTGGTAATATGTTTATTTTTAACGTTACCTGTTTTGGGAATAATACAAAGATATTATGTTGTTAATGCTGATGAGTTAGTTGAAAATAAAACAAAATTAGATTTTTCAAATATTAACAAATATGATTTTGATAATAAAAAAGAGTATGGTGATTTGGAAAAAGATGGATGGCATATAGTTAAAGATGGTCACAATTATACTTTAAAACTTAAAAATTTAAATATCGCAAAATTAATATTACCACGTGATGATGCTGATGAAGGTAAGGACGTTCATTCTAGGTTACCTCGTCTAACTCATATAACTATAGAATTAGAAGGAGATAATAAAATTAACAGTTATGGAATAGATGGTTACCATGTAAAGGGTATAACTGTTAAAGGTGATGGTAATTTATACATTAAATCTATTGGTGAGACAATTGAAGAAACTTACTATGATATGAGTATGTTGACAGATGAACAACGTGCAAATGGTGATAGGGAATCTGCTCGTTCTACAAAAACAGTTACTTATATTAATCCAGGAATTAGAATTGAAACTGATGAAATAAAGAAAGATGATCCAAATTCTGGTTTTGTTTTTGAAGGTACTGGTAAGGTAACTATATATAGTCCTGAATATTATGGTATTACTTGTAATGGTGATATAAATATTAAAAGTGGTGAATTTGAAATTTCATCAAAGAAAGGAGCCTTCTCTGTTGATAATTTAATTGTTGGTGACTTAAATGAAATAGATAAGGAAATTAATATTGAATTAAGTGCAACTTCTGGTAATTTATTCTTAGAAAAAGGTCCTATTTTTGCAAACGGTTCTTATTTGATTAACGCTGGTAGTGATGTTGATACTGCTCAACCAAAGTCAAAATCTGAGCTAAGCAATTCTTATAGTAAATATAAATATGTAAATGTAACTAAATCAGATGATACAGAAGCACCAAAAATATTAGTTGTAAACGAAAATGAGGATAATACTTATTGTACAGTTCCTGAAATTGTAGTAACTGATGAAACTGGAATAGCTGATGTTTTTGTAAATGGTTATAAGATATCAACAAAATATATTGAAAATACACTAAATAAAAAGAAATTTATTCTACCAAAACCAGTAGATAAAGTAAGTGAAATAGTTGTACGTGATGTTATTGGTAATGAGAGTTCTTTAACTGTCACAATAACTGGTCATACATATGGTGATTGGAAAATGATAGATGATCATATTCGTGAACATAAGTGTTCAGTTTGTGGTCATACTGAGCAAGAATTAGTAAGAGAAGATATTTCTAACGCTGATGTTACCCTTTCAAAAACAATCTATACTTACGATGGTAATAAGAAGGAACCAAGTGTTGAAGTTAATTATAAAGGTAAGGTTTTATCAAAAGGAACTGATTATACTGTAGAATATAGTTATAACGTAATGGTTGGAACAGCAGTTGTAAAGATTACTGGTATCAATGATTATAAAGGCGATATATCTAAAAAATTTACTATCGAAAAAGCAGATAATATATTAATTGCTTCCAATGTTGTAAGAAATTATTCTAGTACTGCACAAAGCTTCTCACTTAATGTTTCTCAAACAGCAAATGCATGTTTAACATATATTAGTGATAATAGTAATATAACAGTAAATGATAATGGTGTAGTCACAGTTAAAGCAGGTTATAGTGGAAGTGCTAATATAACAATTAAAGCCAGTGGAATGGTAACACATAATAAAGCTGAAAAGAAAATAACAGTTACTGTTTTACCACTCGTTGATAATACAATTACAGCATCTGATTTCACTAAGAAATATTCAACTAGTGCGACAACATTTTCAATTAATGCTAAACAAAAAGGTGATGCTAAGTTAACATATAGTAGTAATAATAAAAATGTTACAACAAATGGTTCAGGACAAGTAACTATCGCTAAGAATTTTGTAGGTAAAGCGGTTGTAACAATAACAGCACCTGCTACTTCTAAGTATAAAAAAGCTGAAAAGAAAATAACAGTTACTGTTGTACCATTAGCTAATAATACAATTACAGCTTCTAATTTTACTAAAACTGCATCAACAAAGAATCAAAGTTTTAATATAAATGCTAAACAAACAGGTAATGCTAGTTTACAATATAGTAGTAATAATAAATCAGTAATAGTTAATAACAAAGGTACTGTAACTATTAAGTCAGGATTTATTGGTAAAGCAACTATAACAATAACAGCACCTGCTACTAAAGATTTTAATAAAAGTTCAAAAACTATTTCTATAACTGTAAATCCATCTAAAGTTGAAATTTCTAAATTAAGTAATTCTCGTGGAAAGAAAATGGTTATAAAATGGAAAAAAGA